>DATLKS010000157.1:0-6322 GCA_035538255.1 Terriglobales bacterium | reverse complement strand
GTGTCAGGTCCCAGCAGGCGAGTCGAACCCACTAATGTACAGCATCTCAGCAGTGATGATTGCTGCCTGAAACGGTCGGAAACTCTCGGAGGAGACTCGCGGTAGGTCCTGGCGCATCTTGCTGTCGATCGAGCCGAGCAGCAAAGAAGCAGCCTTCCACTTACTCTAATTAGACGAGAGTGCCGCAGCAAAAGTAGTAACAAAGACAGCGGGATAAGAGGTTAAGTTTTGTTAAAAGAGCTAGTTGCTGTCATAAGGCAAGAGAAACTGAGGTCGAGACTTGGTACTACCGAGGTTTCATAATCCGAAGACTGCGAGCAAACAAACGAGAGCTGCTGACCTCCACCGCGCCTTCCCGTGCGCCGTCTGCAGCACACCCGACAGGAACAAGTTGCATCCTTACTACTTAGAGAGGTCAGACAGCCGTAGTGTCTGCTGAGGATTTCAGAGGAGGAATTCCATGCGAAAAATCGCAAATCGCTTGAGCCTCTGCGCCGCGCTCCTGTTCGCTTTTGGGGCTTTTGCGCAGAATGCGTCTGTGGTGCCCGCCGGAACCGAGGTTCATGTGCGCGTTGACCAAGACATTAATGCAAAGACCGGTAATGTGCAGCCCGGCGCAATGTTTCCGGGAACGATCTCGCGCGACGTGTCGGATGCTAACGGAAATGTGATCATCCCGCGCGGGGCTCCGGCGCAGCTTGCCGTGGTGTCGACCGGAAATAACAGCAGCGACTTGACGCTTGATCTGCGCTCCGTCGACATCAATGGACGCCATTACCGTTTGGAGACACAGGGAACCAGCGCGGCAGGAAGCAGCAAGAACGGCGGACTCGGCGCAAATAAGCGCACGGGTGAATACGTTGGCGGCGGCGCGCTTGCCGGAACGCTAATTGGCGCTCTTGCGGGCGGCGGTAAGGGCGCTGCGATCGGCGCCATTTTGGGAGCAGGTGCAGGCGCCGGCACTCAAGTGCTGACGCGCGGCAAAGCACTCAACGTCCCCGCCGAAACCGAGCTGAATTTCCGTCTTGAGAACTCAGTTCGCATGTCGCCCTATCAGGGATATCAGGGACATGGGCGTGAGCTTCCGCCTCCCGACCAGCAACCCCGCGACTATAGCAATCCCCGCTAAAACAGCACTTGACACAAAGGCTGGACCTCGGTCCAGCCTTCTCGCTGCACTTAGACTAACCATCGCATTGGGCCTTGAGGAAATCTTTGTGTTTGCTTATGAAAAAGATTGAATGAGAACTCTCTTTTCCACCGTTCTCTCCACAGCAAACACTGCTAATATCGCCGAAGTGGCCGCCAGGAAACCATCGAAGCGCGCGCGCAAGTACCTCCGGATGTTGAAACCAGGTGAGGAGCAGCGCTCGATGTCCACGCTGAAGCTGCGCCTGCTCAAGAAGCTGAAGTGCACGCTGAAGTACGAGAAGCTTGCGTGGGCTGACGGCGCTCAACTCGTTGCTGGAGTGGACGAAGTCGGACGCGGCGCCCTCTTCGGTCCTGTTGTGGCCGCTGCCGTCATCCTCAAGCCCGATTACCGCATTCGTGGCCTGCGCGACTCGAAGCTTCTGCTACCCGAAGTGCGCGAGACTTTGGCTGCGCGAATCCGCGAACACTGCATCGCGTATTCCATCGCTTCAGTAGATGCGGCGCGGGTCGATGAGATCAATATTTACTGGGCGTCTCTCGAAGCGCTGGCGATGGCGGTAAAGAATCTCAACCCCGTGCCCGACCACGTCTTGGTAGATGCTCTCACCATCAACGTGGAGTGCAAACAGACAAAGATCATCCACGGCGATGCCCTAAGCTGTTCGATCGCTGCGGCGTCAATCATCGCGAAAGTCGAACGCGATCGCTGGATGCGCGATTTCGATGCGCACTATCCGCTTTACGGTCTCGCTTCAAATAAGGGCTACAGCACCCCCAAACACAAAGCTATCCTCCGCGAGCACGGACCCTCCCCCCTGCATCGCAGGTCGTTCGCGCCAGTCTGGATGGCCGAACAGCCTACAGACCTCTTTGCCGAGCTTCAACAGGAAGTCGAGGAGTTCATCCCCACCGAAATTGAGGGAGTTCTCGCAGAGTAATTGCACAAGAGTCCCTGCGAGATTCCTCGATGAGCAAAGTTTCGACGTACCCTGCGTAAGGATGTCCCGCGTGGCGCGGAACCGACTACCAACTTCACTCCTGTCCCCTGAATCTGTCTTTAATGACAGATGAAAACCAGCATACCCATCAAGAGCGTTCGCGTTTCTGCTTTCACCGTTCCGACCGATTGGCCTGAGGCCGACGGCACTTTCTCGTGGAACAAAACGACGATGGTGCTGGTCGAGGTCACAGCGGGCGGCAAAACTGGTATGGGATACACCTATAACAACGAATCGACCGCAACGCTGATTCACAAATCACTCTCGAAACTCCTCGAAGGCAAAGACGCATTTGCGAATACCGAAATTTGGGGCGCGCTACTCTCGCAAGTTCGCAATATTGGTAGGGCTGGCGTTGCAGCAACAGCGATCTCCGCCATCGACACAGCTCTTTGGGACTTGAAAGCCAAGCTGCTGGACATGCCCTTGGTTGTGCTGCTGGGAAAGTGTCGTGATCGCATTCCCATTTATGGCAGCGGAGGGTTCACCTCGTACTCAATCGAGCAGCTTCAGCGCCAGTTCGGAGGCTGGGTCGCGCAAGGCATTCGCATGGTGAAGATGAAGGTCGGCACACACCCCGAGCAGGATCTCGATCGAGTACGAACTGCGCGCGAGGCGATTGGGCCACATGTTCAGCTCTTTGTAGATGCGAATGGCGCTTACTCGCGCAAGCAGGCTCTTAAGATGGCCGAGCACTTCGCCGAATTCGATGTCCGCTGGTTTGAAGAGCCGGTTTCTTCAGATGACCTGGAAGGACTGCATCTCATTCGCAATCGTGCTCCCGTAGGTATGGAAGTCGCTGCGGGCGAGTACGGCTACGACCAATACTATTTCCGGCGCATGCTCGAAGCGGGAGCCGTGGATGTGCTCCAGGCTGATGCCACGCGATGTGCAGGCATCACCGGATTCCTACGCGCCAGTGTGCTGGCGCAGAGTTTTCAAATCCCGCTTTCTGCGCATACGGCTCCGTCGATCCATTTCCACCCCGCGGCTGCGCTCACCGACTTTCGCCACATCGAGTACTTTCACGATCACGCGCGGATCGAGCACATATTCTTCGATGGAGCAGCCAAGCCAGTGAACGGCTATTTAGTTCCCGATTTGAGTCGTCCGGGAATGGGACTCGAATTGAAACTTAAAGACGCGCAGCGGTTCGCGGCCTAGGACAAGTTTAGAATTCTCGCGTGGTTTTTCCGGTGAAGATTCCGAAGCGTTTTGCACCTCCAGCAGCGCTGAAGCGCAAAATGTTGCGTTGGTGCGAGCACTCGGCGATCTCGAGTTGCCCGTGCCCTAATCGTCCGGTCCGCCTGCCGCTCTTGAAATGGCTTGCAGCAATGGCTGCGAAACTCCGTGCTCGGCGATCACTGTTTCATCGGCTAAGCTTTGGAACTGACGCTGCTCGGCCGCGCTGCAGAGGACGATCAAGGGCAGAGCCGGTTTCAATTCCTTCAGCTCGCGCGCCATATTTTTTCTCAGATGAGCCGGAATCGAACTGCACAGCACAACCGCATCGAAATGCTTCTTCCTGACCAACTCCAACAGTAGCCCTGATTCTCTGGTGGTGACGACCTGGTAGCCTGCGGTCTGGATTAGGGCATTGCGCGCGCGCAACAGAGCAGAATTGTGCCCGGCAGAAAGGATCGTCCTTCCATTCGAATCGATCTCAGATTCGGGGCGATTGCTCATGCCACCTTGCGGGGATCCCCAAACAAAGAGCGCAGCAACTCCAGCAGCGCTTCGGGTTCGTGGCTCGAGATGCAATATTCAGCCTTGCCGCAGCGGTAACTCGGGTTCGCAGACAGCACGATCACCGGCATTGAAGGATTGATCGCCTTGGCGGCTTGGACTGCCTTGTCACAATCCTTAATCTCTGCAACTACGACCATCGCCTGCACATTGGGAAATTGTTTGAGCAGCTCCTTCGCTTCCTTAGCGCTATAAGCCGTGACGACGTTGAACTTGGCGGTTTCAACCACCAGCTTGCGAACCGAGAGTGCTTCCTTCGGCTCTGGTTCTGCGATCAGAATTGTGGGTCTGGGCATTGGAGCTTTCCTCGGCAACGTGTATTGGATGCAGTGCTCCGGTACCGGAGCACTGCTCTGCGAAATTTTGACGAGATTGACAGCCTGATCTGAGTAGTTTTCGCCGACAAAATTGCTCAGCTCACGCTGTCGGCGTCTTGCCGAAGTTATTTTGCTTGGTGGTGGTCATAGCTGATGACCTGCGTTATGTTGTCCTATAACTCCGTGGTCCTGCGAGAAGGGATGCAGGAATCTGTGCACGCCGATTTCGACTGCGCCGTAGTCTTTCAATGAATGCACTTCCAAAGTGCCGGGGAGAAGCTCACGAAGGACTGTTCCGCAAAGGTTGTTTTTGATGGTGTCGACAATTACGGCGCGTCCGATCATAGGCGGGACTTTGTCGTGAAGAAACACGGCATCATCGGCCCAGTAGTTCTGTACTTTCTGCATGTCGCACTGATTGACGGCCTCGAATAATCCGGTGTCCAGCGACTCCACAGTCCTGAACAGCTCCTTCTCAGGATCAGAAGTTTGAGTTTGGGCCGACACGTTGGCAATTTGAATGAGAAAAATCGCGAGAAGCGCGACTAGCAGATGCGGTCGTTGAGACAAGACGATTGTTCCTCCATGACGCGATACGAAGTTGAGGAGCTAAGGGTTCGGGTTTCGTGACGGTCGCCAGGTTTAGAAAAACCGCCCCGGATCACAGAGATGTTCAGGCGGCTTCATTCAGTGGGGAGGTTTGTTCGCTTCTTTTTACTCAAGAGTGGAACTGCCAGGTGCACCATTCAGGCTCAGTGTCCTTTGTACTCGACAAACAGATCAGGAAACTGTTCTTTCAGTGCGGCAATTTTGGGGCGATCGCAGATCTGGATGTAAGGATTCTCGGGATGATGAAGTGCATAATCCTGGTGGTAGTCCTCGGCGCGATAGAAACCCTTAAGCGGCGTCACCTCGGTGACGATCGGTTTCGGGAAAACTTTGGCTGCATTGAGTTGCGCAATGTACGCGGTGGCAATGCGCCGCTGCTCGTCTGTTGAATAAAAGATAGCGGATCGATAGGACGTTCCGACATCGGGTCCCTGGCGGTTGAGCTGAGTGGGATCGTGAGCGACAGAAAAATAGATGCGCAGCAATTGACCATAAGAAATCTTGGACGGATCGTAAACTACTTCCACCGATTCGGCGTGTCCCGTGCTCTCGGTTGTTACCTGGTCGTAGGTTGCAGTAGACGCCGAGCCGCCGGCGTATCCCGCCGTGGTTTTGATTACTCCCTTCACTCGCTGGAACACCGCCTGAGTTCCCCAGAAGCATCCGCCTGCGAACACAGCAGACTGCTGGCCGGCAGTCGCGGAGAGCGGAACGTCAGTCGTTGGCGCAGGAATCGGCGGCTTCGGAGCGGCATGGACCGTGGAAGAGAAAAGAGACATAGTAAGTCCCAAAGTCAGAAGATTACGAAGCAAGCGCGCGAGCAAAAAGGGGCGTCCCCGACTTCTAATTCATGATAGGCGTTTTGCCCAGGCGCTGCAGAGGAGAGGTCAGTTCTGGGGAATTTCGTCCTGGGCTTTCATGTTCGCTTCCGAACACCAGCTTGCGGTCGTGGACAACCGCCGCAGGCCTTCTTTTTTTGTAACCTGTTGAGGTTGTGGATTATGTTTTCGGCACAAAAATTGCACAATTTTACTTTACGTCTTTGGCGGGAAATTCGCGATTTCCGCCTGTGGAAGTGGTCACATGAATTGGCTTCGAGTGACGTCGGCAACTCTGGACCACCTCTTTACCGACATCCGATATGCGATGCGGGGGATGCGGCGCTCGCCTGCGTTCTACACCACGGCCGTGCTGATGCTCGCGCTGGGTATCGGGATCAATGCTGCGATCTTCAGCGTCTTCGCCCACGTTCTGCTGGCACCGCTGCGTTTTCCCGAGGCGGGAAGACTGTATGTCGTCTCTTCGCATGCGGCTTCGCTGGGTGACGCCCGCCGAGCTGCGTCTGGTCCGGACTTCCGGGACTATCGCGACCAGAACACAGTGTTCACTGGAGTTGCGGCTGCGGTTGCCCACTGGACGCTCCCATGGACCGGCGATGGTGCGCCGCGCACCGTACAGTGCGCTGCCCCTACTCAGGAGTTCTTTGCTGTAATAGATCGG
>DATLKS010000156.1:0-2667 GCA_035538255.1 Terriglobales bacterium | reverse complement strand
ATGGAAGTGATTACGAGAGCCACTTCCAGCAACGCTTCTCCAAAGTCGAAGCGATCGGCCCGCCGTTCTTCGTGCCGCACGTCTTCCTCAAGATGTTCGGCGTCGGCGCGCAGCTCTCTGCGCCGTTTCTCGTACTGCTCGCTCTGCTGCAGAAAGCTGTCGCGCATCTTCTTTGCTGCTGCAGGATCTTTGGGCGGCGTGATTTCGATAAACTGTCCGAACACTTCATAAGTGTGCCGCCGGGTGTTCACCGCCTGATACTCCGCCCAGGTGTCGGTAGCCCGGATCTGCGCGACTACTTCATGGGTGTGCGCGCGGTGACCGAGCAGCGTCACTACAGCGACCATGACGGCCAGCACGCTCATGGTAAAGCTCACCGGCAGCAAAGACGGATCGCGGTGCGTGTCCTCGGCATGCTCGTGCATCTCCTGCACGTCTTCCTGGCTTATGTTGTCGTCATACACGATTAGAAAGATTGTACGAGAAGTGTCGAGGACCTTCGTTCAAGCGGGAGAGTTTTCTGCTGAGCGTGCCTGAACGCCTGCTACCAAATGCGCCTGACGCCATAGGCCTCGAAAGAAACCTCATTGCTGATAATGGGGATGTTCTCCTCTTGAGCCTGGGCAATCAGCATGCGATCGAAGGGATCTTTGTGCGGGCCAGGCAAAAGTCCAGCACGGATTCCGTGTTCGCCTGATACCGCCAATAAGCTGAATCCTTCGCGCTCGATGTATCCAGAAAAGTCCGCAGCCAGATCCGCGGCAGTAGGCAATTTGCCGAGTCTGACCTTAGTCGCGATTTCCCACGCCGAAGCCGCGCTCACGATTAATGTGTTTCCCGTTTCTGAAATAACGGCTCGGGTCTTCCTCGTGAGTGCCGGGTCATCGGAAAGCCACCAGAGCAACGCATGCGTATCGAGGAGCACGCGCAATGAAGGCTACTCCCAGCCCGAGAGCTCATCTGTGGGCAGCGGCTCAAAGAATTCGGGACCAACATGGAGCTTGCCCTTCATCGATCCCGGCTGACGCTTACCCCGAACTTCCCCAATCGGCACCAGTTTCGCAACCGGCTTCGAGCCGCGCGCGATGATGATTTCCTCGCCTTGTGAAGCTTTCTCAATCAACCGAGAAAGGTTCGTTTTGGCTTCGTGGATGTTGACAATTCCCATAAGTCATGCCCTTAGCTAACCCAGCTTAGCTTACCTGTGCAGGTGATGGCAAGCGGCGAAGCCCGAGGTATCAACGCTCGAGTTGTTGTGGAAGGGGAACATCAAATCCGATCATCCAACAAAGCGTAGAAAGCACGCAGCGCGGTTGATCGGTGCTTAGCCCCGCAATTAGGCCGCAACCCCTGCCATTTTGCGGAGGCGATCATTCGCGAAATACTGCGCCTGCCCTTCCTCGACCGCCTGCACCACGAGACCGGCAACGAATTCGGGCGTGTCGCCCTCGGCGTAATTGGCGGACGGACCGGCGGCGGCTTTATTGCCCATTCGGTTCTTGCCAAAGTTTGTCGCCGTTATAAATGGGTAGATTTCACTCACGACGATGCCGTCTTTTTCCAGCTCGGCGCGTGCCGTGAGGCTGAATCCGAGCAGCGCGCGCTTCGAAGACGAGTAAACGCTATATTGGGGAATGGTCATGAACGCGGTCCCCGAATTGATGTTTACGATGCTTCCCCCCGCCCTGGGCTCGCATCAGCGGGATCACGGCCTGCATCGCGACAATCGGCCCCAGCACATTGAGATGGAAGATTTCGTCAAAAATCGCGGGCTCGATCTCCTCTATTGCAGCCGCATAGCTGCGCCCAGCATTATTGACGAGCCCGTCAACGCGGCCGTAATGCTGGTGAACAGCCCGTACAGCTTCCCGGACCTGATCAAACTTGGTCATGTCCACCGTTACAGGCAGGCTGCCGGAAATCTGCTGCGCTAATTTTTGCAGCGCGTCGCCGCTGCGAGCCAACAAGGCGACTTTCGCGCCCCGATCAGATAAGGCAATCGCCGTCGACAGCCCGATGCCCGACGAAGCGCCCGTCACTATGAATACGTGGTCTTTGATCTGCATGTTTGATGTCCCTAGCTTAAAGCCTTGGTAGTGCAATCTGGCAGACTGGATGACGCTGCGTCAGAGACTGCTCGTGATTTTACTCCCGGTTTGTCGGCAACTCTTCACTAATTGGATCGCTGAAGAGTAGCGCGTTCCTCGCCATCATCTGGTTATCGCCGCTCAAAGTCGTATCATTGCTTCGGTGAGCTGGAGATGCTATGTCCGAATATGCTTTATTGCGTCGCTGCTCACAACTGATGCCTCCGCTGCACAGCAGACGGATGCAGCAGAAGCGTCACGCAAAAACTTGCTCTTTGCGAGCGTCAACATCGAGGGCTACGGAGAACACTCTCTGGTGTTGGATACCGGCGCGTCAGCAACCGTCATCCTCAACGATAATCTCGACCGCAGGTTGCAACTTCAGACGTACCGCACTGTCACTTTGAGCGGAGCCGGATCGAACGATTGCAAAGCTGCAGTAACTGAGCCAGTCCTTCTGACTGTGTCTGGACAAAGGCTTGAACCGATCGGGCTTACCTTAATCGATCTCTCCGGCATTCAACGCATGCTTGAACGCCCCATAGAAGGCGTGATTGGCGGACACCTGTTCCAAACCTAC
>DATLKS010000155.1:0-8209 GCA_035538255.1 Terriglobales bacterium | reverse complement strand
GCCCCGGCGAGTTCTATTCCATGTTCAAACTTGACGGCAAAGACGCCGCCGCAGCTTACACTTTGCGCCAGGATCAAAAGGCGCATGGCGTTCCCCCGCACTGGATGCTTTACATTGCCACCGACAACGTCGATGACTCCGCACGCCGTGTTTCAGAACTTGGCGGCACGGTGATCGCGCAACCCTTCGATGTGATGGACGTAGGCCGCATGGCGGTCGTGCAGGATCCCACCGGCGTGCACTTCTGCCTGTGGCAAGCGAAGAGGAGTCCTGGCATTGCCGCCAGGAACACCGACGGCGCATTCTGCTGGGCCGACCTCAACACACCGGACGTTGCTCGCGCCGGCGAGTTCTACACGAAACTTTTCGGATGGACGTTGGAGAAAGACGAGAAGGATCCCTCCGGCTATACCCACATCAAGAACGGCGATGAATACATCGGCGGCATTCCATCGGCCGAGCATCTCAATCCCAATGCTCCGCCGCACTGGCTGCTGTATTTCGAGACCTCGAACTGCGACGCGAGTGTGGAGAAAGCAAAACGGAACGGCGCTCAGGTATTCTTTGGTCCGGAATCAATGGAAAATGTCGGACGGTTCGCCGTGCTGTCCGATCCGCAGGGCGCGGTGTTCTCGCTCTTCCAGAGCGCGCGCAAGGCGAATGTCGGCGCGGCTTAGTATCCTGGTGCAGGAATCAAAGACGAATTGGTAAAGGCGAGTGGCTAAATGTCGCTCGCCTTTTCTTTGTGCAAAAATTGAGGCAATTCCAAAATGAGTCCGTTGTAGGCGAATGGCGAGAAACACGAGACTCGCAGGGCCAGGGGCCCGAATGGCCAAACGTCAGCCCAGTCCCGCAAGGGCTGAGTAGGTGTTATCAGGATTGCGAGCGCCGGAGGCGCGACACTCAAACGAGCGCGCGATTGCGACGATGTCTCTCTTGGGACTGGAAGCGTCATTCCGGTCACGTGACGCGAACCTGTGGTTAATTCACCAGCTCGCCCAATCCGAGTGTCGAGTGCCGCGCCTCCAGCACTCGGTCTCGAACTACTCGCCCACAGCTTCCGCTGTGGGCTGACCTTTGGCCATCCGGGCCTCAGGCCCTTCGTTCAGGTGCGCAACGAGTGACACTCTTGGACACGATGTCTTTACTGCACGCCCAAACTCTTCGCCTGGGCCAGCAATTCATCCAATTGCTTGAGCACATCTTGCGCTGCGTCAGAGGCTTGCTTGGTCGGCGCCGCGTCGGCGCTCTCGACCACCCCGAGCAGGTGTGAGAGCGATGCGCTTACCTGACGCAGCGTTACGCGCGTCGGGGGCGGAGGTTGTTCTTCTTCTCCACGCGCGGCACCGGCGAGCGCGGCTAACTTGCTCTCGAGCTCGGGATTCGGCTTCTGCTGTAGCTGCGCACGTCGTTGCTCGATCTGCCGAACGGCGCCTCCAGCCCGCTGCAGCGCGTCATAAAGCTGCTTGGCTAAATCGAACTGCTGCGCGAGCTGCTGAGGTGTCGTTTTGACACGCGGATCGGGGCGAACCTCGAGCGGCTGCTCGTAGCTTTTTCGGCCAACCGTCAGCCGCACGCGGTAGTTGTCAGGTACAACCAGTGGCCCTTGCGGGAGAGGCTCGGTCTTCACATTGGCAACAGCCATGGCATATCCGCCGCCACCCTCGGGAGGCGCATAGCGCAAATCCCACACGAAACGATGCATACCCGCTTCGTTGGAGAGTAGTTCCGGTTTCGCGAGCCAGTAATTTGGAAACGGCGGAGGGATGCGCGGAACGCGCGGCTGGTCGCTGCTGGAATAGCGGCGGACGAGTTGGCCCGATTTATCGACGATTTCCAACTTGACTTCGTTTCCCGCATCGCGAGCATCGATGTCGTAGTAAATCACCGCGCCAGCCGGAGGATTTTCGCCCTGCGGTTCTTCTGGAGGAAGAGGCGTGTCAGCATTCACACTGCGCCGAATTCGCAAGGCCGGCCTCGGAGCGAATGGCAGTTCATTGATCGAGTTCTTAACCAGGAATCCGAGCATCTGTCGAAGCGGCGAGATGTCGTCGAGAACCCAGAACGACCGGCCGTGGGTCGCGACGACCAGATCACTGTCCTTTACGACCAGGTCATGAATCGGTGCCGCAGGAAGATTGAGCTGCAGGGCGTTCCAGTGGGCGCCATCATCCAGCGAGAAATAAACGCCCGATTCAGTTCCGGCGAACAACAGTTCTTTTCTTGTTGGATCTTCCCGAACTGATCGCGCGAAAGCATTTGGAGCGATCCCGCTCACAATCTTCGTCCACGTCTTCCCGAAATCGTGCGTGCGATAGATCCAGGGAGTCATGTCATCCAACCGATGCCGATCGACCGCCACGTATGCCGTGCCCGGATCGAAGTGACCGGCGTCGATCATGCTGATTTTGCTCCAGTCGCTCAGGCCAGGGGGCGTGACGTTGTTCCACGTTGTGCCGCCATCGCGCGTGAGGAAGATCAGGCCGGTGTCGCTGCCGGTCCATATGAGCTTGACGTCCAGCGGAGATGGCGCGACGATGTAGATCACTCCATAGCCGCGCGCTTTCGCGTTGCTGATCGTTGTCGCGCCGGATTGCGCGCTGTTGGGCTCGGCTCCCGTGAGGTCGGGACTGATCTGCTGCCAGCTCATGCCGCGATCAGTGGAGCGCAGCAGGAATTGCGAGCCGAAGTAGAGCGTGTGCGGATCGCGCGGCGAGATCACGATTGGCGAGGTCCACGTTGCGCGCAACTTGCGCTGCGAGATCTCGCTGCCGAAGGCCTGCACCGGCAGCGGCGAGACATCTTGCGTTTGCCCCGTGACGCGGTCGAAGCGCAGCACTGGTCCGTAGGGATCGCCGCCGTAGACAGTATTCGCGTCGGTTGGATCGGGCGCGATGTACCCGCTCTCGCCGGAGCCGATCGAGTACCAATTCCGGAATGTTATTGTGCCGTAGTCGCTGCGGCTAAGGACAGCGGCCGTGCCGCTGTCCTGCTGCGAGCCGTAGATGTGATAGGGAAACTCGTTGTCGGTGATTACGTGATAGAACTGCGCGGTCGGCTGGTTGTACCACGAGCTCCAGCTCTTGCCGCCATCGACGCTGATGGTCGCACCTTGATCGCTGCCGGTGATCATGCGCTCGGGATTCGTTGGATCAATCCACAATGCGTGATAGTCGTCACCGCCCGGAGCGCCCTTGATCGCCTCCCAGTCTTTGCCGCCGTTAACACTGCGATAGACGGAGACGTTGGGCAGGTACACCGTATCCGGGGTTTTCGGATCGACGGCGATTTCGCCGAAGTACCAGAGCCGCCCGCGAATGCGTGAGTCCGTTCCGATTCGGGACCACATCCCGCCGCCATCGTCGGAGCGGTAGAAGCCGGCCTGCTTCGCCTCTTTATGGTCGATGAGAGCGTATAGACGCTTTCCAGCAGTGCCGCTGGCAACGCGAATGCCGACCCGCCCCCAATCCCCCTGAGGCAGACCAGTGCCGGTCAGCCTCGTCCAGGTATCGCCTTCGTCGGTCGAGCGATAGATCGCGCCATTTCCGTTGTCTGGCGGGTATTGGCTCCAGGGTGGACGCTGCACGTGCCACACCGCCGCATAAAGTGTGCGCGGATTATCCGGATCGGCGGCGAGATCGACGGCTCCCGTGTGCTCATCGACGAACAGCGTCCTGTTCCACGTTTTTCCGCCATCGGTGGATTTGAAGACGCCCCGCTCCGGATTTGGGCCGTACGCGTGGCCGAGCGCCGCGACGACCACCGTATTTGCATCGTGCGCGTCAACGAAGATGCGAGCAATCTGAGGGAATCATCGAGTCCGATGTGCTGCCACGTCGCACCTGCGTCGGCGCTCTTGTACACGCCGTTGCCGGTCGAGAGATCGGAGCGCAGGTCGGGCTCGCCCGTGCCTACATAAATCGTGTTCGGATCAGAAGGCGCAACCGCGATAGCGCCGATCGAGACAATGTTCTGAGAATCGAAAATGGGATTCCAAGTGATACCGCCGTTGCTCGTCTTCCACACTCCGCCGCCGACGGCGCCGAAGTAATAGACATTAGGATTACCCGGAATGCCGGCGACGGAAACCGTGCGTCCACCGCGAAACGGACCGACGAGCCGCCAGCGCAATCCCTGATACAGCTTCGGATCAAGTTGCTGTGCGTGAATGGTGGAGATCAGAAAACAGGAGAGAAGAAGGGAAGAAAGAAACCGTGCTGGGATCGACACCCGCGAAATTGTACAGGATGGAATGGGCCTCGCTCCTCACGACCATGCATTCGAATTCGCAATACCCTTGCTCTGTCATCCTGAACGCCGCTTTATGGCGCGAAGGACCTTGCGTTTGTTTTTGCGGTTGATGTTGGGGTTGGGCTTGCCGCTAGAACCAAAAGCAACAGCAACACCAACCGCAAGGTCCTTCGCGCCAAAAGCAAGCGCTCAGGATGACAAGGGAAGGAGGTTTATTGCGAACTGTTCCTGAGGCTTAGCCTATCCTTGCCCCAGCCTCTACAATGGTCGGCGCGTTTTTATCCGAAACCCATGATGACATCGAAAAGAATCGCTTTATTGCAGTACTGCTTCGCGTGCGTCCTCTTTTTGTTCCTCTCCGTGCCTGTTCACGCTCAGTCGGCGTCGGCCGAGACGCAGCATACTGCGTCTCTACAAATGCCGGGTTTATATAACCCGGTTGCCGATCCTCGCGCGCTTGTGACCATGGGCAACGCGCGCTTCACCGTGCTTACCCCACAACTGATTCGCATGGAGTGGGCGGCAGACGGCAAATTCGAGGATCATCCTTCCTTCGTCTTCCTGAATCGGCGTCTGCCGGTGCCGAAATTCTCGCAATCCCAGACTACTGACGGAGACAGCAAAAAACTGGAGCTCAAGACCGATGCTCTCTCGCTATCGTATTCCCAATCCGGCAACGGCAAATTCACCTCCGATAACCTGCACATCGATTTCACGCTGAATGGCAAGCAGGTGAGCTGGCATTCGGAAATGGAAGATAAGGGCAACCTTCAGGGCACGACCCGGACGCTGGATGGCGCGCTCGGCGGCAAGACACGCGAGCCCATCGGCCCGGGACTGATCTCGCGCGATGGGTGGACTCTGGTGGATGACTCCACGCGTCCGCTGTTCGATTCCGATGATTTTCGTTTTCTGCAGGGCGAGCAGAGTCCGTGGCCCTGGGTGATGCAGCGTCCGGAAGGCGACCGGCAGGACTGGTACTTTTTCGGCTACGGACACAACTACAAACAGGCGCTCACAGATTTCACTCGTGTCGCCGGACGCATTCCACTGCCCCCGCGGTTCGCTTTTGGAACGTGGTGGTCGCGCTACTGGGCCTACAGCGACCAGGAGTTTCAGAACCTGGTGCGCGGATTCCGCGAGAATGATGTCCCGCTCGATGTGCTGGTTATCGACATGGACTGGCACCTTACGTTCCATCAAAACTGGTTTTCTCAGGAGAACGACCAGTCCGGTCACCGGCTTGGCTGGTCGGGATACACCTGGAACAAGCTCCTCTTTCCCGATCCTGACGCGTTTCTGAAGAAGATCAAGAGTGAAGGCTTGAAGACGACGCTCAACCTGCATCCTGCTTCGGGCGTTCAGCCTCACGAGGACGCGTATCCGGAGATGGCGCGCCGCATGGGCATCGATCCGGCGACGAAGAAGTATGTGCCGTTCGACATCACGGATAAGAAGTTCGCCGAGAACTACATGGACGTGCTGCATCATCCGCTGGAGAAGCGCGGGATCGATTTCTGGTGGCTGGACTGGCAGCAGGAGGCGAATACCAAAACGGCAGGCGTGAATCCAACCTGGTGGCTCAACTACGTCCACTTCACCGATCAGGAGCGCGAGGGCAAGCGTCCTCTCCTTTTTCATCGCTGGGGCGGACTTGGGAATCACCGCTATGAGATTGGGTTCTCCGGCGATACTGTTTCAGTCTGGGACTCGCTCGCGTTCCAGCCGTGGTTCACCGCCACGGCGGCGAACGTCGGCTATGCCTATTGGAGCCATGACATTGGCGGACACATGCCTGGAGCCGTGGATCCTGAGCTGTACACACGCTGGATTCAATTCGGAACCTTCAGTCCGATTCTGCGCACGCACACGACAAAGAATCCCGATTCGGAACGCCGCATCTGGGCCTATCCTGAGCCGTACTCCGACATTATGCGCGACGAGTTTCATCTTCGCTACGCGCTGATTCCTTACATCTACACCGAGGCCCGCCGGACTTATGACACTGGCGTGGCGTTCCTGCGTCCGCTCTATTACGACTGGCCTGAGGCGGAGCAGGCGTACACGGCGAAGAATGAATACCTCTTCGGCGACAACATGCTAGTGGCGCCGGTGACCAGCCCCATCGACAACTCGAGTGGGCTGGCCAGTGAATCAATCTGGCTGCCGGAAGGCGAGTGGATCGAATGGAGCACAGGCAAGCACTTCATCGGCCCTGTCGAGGTGACGCGCAAGTTTTCCATTCGCGAGACTCCGGTGTACGTGGGCGCGGGAGCGATCGTTCCTATGGCTCCCAAGATGCGTTATACGAGCGAGAAGCCGGTTGACCCGCTTATCGTGAACGTCTTTCCGCTCGGCTCGGCAGGAAAATCGTCGTACACGCTGTACGAGGACTCGAGCAAAGGCCGCGATTACGAGATGGGAAAGAATGCCTGGACCGATTTGCGCGCTGCGGAGACGAATGGCGATCTGACGGTAACGATCGCGCCAGTTCGGGGAAACTATCCCGGCATGCTCAGCGAACGGAGCTACGAGATCCGTTTGCCGGGGGACTGGCCGCCGGAAGCCGTCTCAGTAAACGGCAGGCCGCTCGCCTTAGCTGACGAAGGGAAGCCCGGCTGGCGCTACGACGGCAACACTCTTACCACTGTAGTTACAACTCCTCGCATACCAGTGACGAGCACTGTGACGGTTCACGTGCGCCGCACGCCTGAGCTGGTCGCCAGGCGCAGCGAACTCGACGGCTTTGCCGGTGCGATGACGCGGCTGCGCGAAGCTTACGATTCTCTGAACGAGACCTGGCCTCTGGGCTGGTCGCCCGACGAGCTAATCGACGCCATGCAGAGTGGCGACCGCCTCGGCTACCATCCTGAAACGGTGGCCAAGGAGATCGCGCATTATCGCGAAGTGCTGCCACAGGCACAGAACCAGGTCCTGGCGCTCACCAAAGGCTTCAACAAAGAGCAAATGGAGAAGATCGCGTCGCGCGTGGGGCAGGACTGGAAGTCGGATTCGGCAAAAAAGAAGCTTACTGAATATAACGAGCGCGTGGGGCGAGCCTTGGCGGAGATATCGGACGTGAACGCCGGGGCAGCCCAAGCTCAGCCCAGCGGGGCACAGTAAAGCAGTTGCGCTTGAGCACTCTCGTGCTTTTTCTGTTGATTCGATTTTGCGATCCGTGGTAGCACGGAAAGTAGGCATATTACTCCGGCACTTGGCGTGTGCCTACCGGTGGCAACGAAGTTTCAGCGTTGTTGGATCGTGAGGATTGAAATTCGAAAAATTCGCTGTTATTTCCCCGTTATTTTGCGAGTACCAAAATGGGACACTCGCTCCAAGCCATTGCTTTTCCAGGTACTTACGAGAAATTCTTCGTCCGTCACAACCGCCGGTTTTAGAGATTACGCTGTTATCTGTTTCGCGGGAGTTTACCGAGCAGACTTTGAAATCAGATTAGAAAGTCGTGCTCACCGTAAATCTGAAGGTCTTCCGCGGTTCGCGCAAAACATACGGGCTGCCATAGGTGATCAGCGACTGCTGGTAGGTAAAGTCGCCGGCGGCTCCGGCCGGGAACATGTCGCGCGTGATCAGCGATTTGTTATTGACAGTCGTATCGAGCAGCAGCGGATTGTAGGCATAGTAGATCCGGAAAGGAGCGTTAACGATGGGGAGCAGGACCTGCAATTCCAATCCGGTGGACATGCGCGGCGTGTGGTTGGTGCCCGGGATCGGCTTGAGCTCGGGCGAGAAGGTGAGAGTTTTCGTGCCCGTGCAGTTGAAGTTCACGTCGAATGAGGAGCAGCCGAAAGGCGTTCCGTTCAGGAGCTGGAGGTTTTGGGGCGTGAGGTTCAACTGGCTTGGGCGAGCGATGAAGTTCAATCCAAAGTCGTTAAATGCCGCCAACGTGACGTGGGGCACGATCGGGATGCGATATTCAACGTTGCTGACGATATAGATC
>DATLKS010000154.1:0-1767 GCA_035538255.1 Terriglobales bacterium | reverse complement strand
CCTGAAGCCGCGACTCACAACGTCGCGGCTTTTGTTTTTCGGCACGCAATTTCTAAAAGGAGACAGCAAGTGATCATCAACATGGTAGAAGGCGCAACTGAAGCCGAGATTCAGCACGTAATCGATAGCGTGGTGCTCTGTGGCTATCAACCACACGTAATCCGCGGGACCGAGCGGACCATCGTCGCTGCGGTGGGCAGCGGCGGAAATCGTGCCCAGCTCGAAGCTCTGAAAAGCGCTCCCGGCGTAGAGGATGCGATACCGATCGCTCATCCCTTCAAGCTGGTGAGCCGTCAGGTGCGGCGCGAGACGAGTGTTGTCGACGTCGGAGGCGTCGAAATCGGCGCCGATGAAATCGTGATCATCGCCGGACCGTGTTCGGTGGAATCGCGCGAGCAGTTACTTGAGACAGCCGTCGGCGTAAAGAACGCAGGCGCTCACATGCTGCGTGGCGGAGCATACAAGCCGCGCACATCTCCGTATGATTTTCAGGGCCTCGGGCTGGAAGCTTTGAAGATTCTTGCAGAGGCACGGAGCCTTACCGGCCTACCAGTGGTGACAGAAGTTATGAGCACGGAGGATGTCGATCTCATTTCGGAATACGCCGATGTGCTCCAGATTGGCGCGCGCAATATGCAGAACTTCGCTCTGTTGCGCCGCCTTGCCAAGACCGAACGCCCGATCCTGCTGAAGCGTGGACCATCGGCAACAGTAAAAGAGTGGCTCTTGGCTGCCGAGTATCTGCTGTCTGGAGGAAACTCACAGGTAATCCTCTGCGAGCGCGGCATCAAAACGTTTGAAACCGAGTTGCGCAACACATTCGATCTTGCGGCCATCGCGCTGGCCAAAGAGCTCTCGCATCTTCCTGTGATTGCCGATCCTTCGCACGGCACAGGCAGGCGCAGTCTGGTAAGCGCGGTCTCCAAAGCAGCGATAGCCGTAGGCGCCGATGGTCTCATCGTTGAAGTGCATCGCTGCCCGGAGCGGGCGCTGTCAGATGGTCCGCAGTCGCTGAACCTGGACGGCTTTGCTGCGATGATTCGCGGACTTTCCGAGCCGCTGCGTCGTCTGGCCGAGGCAAAGATGGTAGCTAGCGCGTAGTCAATGTGCAGCTGGGCGCTCACACCTGGTGGATGCACGAGCCTCTGATTTTCAATCAAGGCGGCATTGAAGTCGCTACCTAATGCCCAGCGACCTCCCGGCTCCATCTTTTTACTGAGCTTTATGGTCTGTGGCGAGATGACCTTTGTGATCCGTGGACGCGCGTAAAGACTGGTGCGCCACTTCAACGAACGCTGTCGCCGCTCGCGGTAGGGTTCGGTCCTTGCGAAATACAAGTCCTAGCTCGCGTTTCAGTTTGAGATCCTTTATGGGAATCAAGCGAAGGCGCCCGGCCTGCACGTCATCCTGGGCGAAGCTCGTGCTTATTACTGACGCGCCGAATCCGCCGGCGACGAACTGCTTGATCAGGGTGATACTGCCTAGCTCCATGGAGATGCGCAGGCGATCGCGGAAGGGATTGAACATCCTCTCCAGCGCCTGACGTGTCGAACCCGTCTTGGGAAAAATGAGAGGAACGTCCGCTATCTCAGCTAACGTAACCACCTTCTTGCTTGCCAAGGGATGATTCGCCTGAATCACGAACTGCAATTCATCCCGAAACATCGGAATGATGCGCAAACAGGCGCTCTTAACCGGTAACGTGACAACGCCCACGTCCACTGCGCCAGCCTCGATCTTTTCGATGATCTTGCGGCTGAAATTGCG
>DATLKS010000153.1:0-8015 GCA_035538255.1 Terriglobales bacterium | reverse complement strand
GCGTTCTTCCCGACGAGTTATGGCCAGAAAAGTCCCGCTTGGTACTCGCGCAGAGGTTACTCAGGTGGTAGAGCACAGGCATACTCTCGCGGCGCTTGATCCCAAGTTCCCTCCGGTGCTGGCCACGCCTTGGATGATTGGCAGGATGGAGGGCGCCTGCTACCGAGCGCAAGAGCCTTTTTGCGACGTAGGTGAAACCACTGTCGGTACCGCAATCCACGTGGACCATCGCGCGCCGACCACGATTGGCCAAACGGTGGTTGCCGAAGCTGTGCTTGAAAAGATTGACGGCAGATTCTTTATTTATCGTGTGAGCGCTCGCAACGGACAGCATCCGATCGGATCGGGCACAGTCCACCGTGCAATCGTGAACGTGGCTAAGTTCATGGAGAAGGTCAGAGGGACTTGACCGAGGAGTTCGCGACGGAGCCACGGAGAACATAAATTACGCTCTGTCGCCTTTCACTTCATCAAAAACATGAAACCTGGAATCTCAAAAATTCTTTCTCCGTGTGTTCCGTGCCTCCGCGGTGAATAATTACCTCATCCGTTACTAAGGGGCCCTTCCATGAGCACCGCTGCTCCGCTTCAGGATCTAAGCTATCCGGTCGGTAAGTTCCATTATGAGACTGCGATGACGGCAGCGCAGCGCAATGCTGCCATTGACTCTGTCGCCCAAACGCCCGCCAAGATGCGCGAGGCCGTGGGCGGCCTATCCCCGGCTCAGCTCGATACGCCGTACAGGCCCGGCGGATGGACCGTGCGTCAACTCGCCCACCACGTCCCGGACAGCCACATGAACGCCTTCATCCGCACTAAGTTGGCACTCACCGAGAACGAACCCGCGATCAAGCCCTACGACGAAAAGGCGTGGGCCAACCTCGCCGACACGCGCCTGACACCCATCGAAACCTCGCTTAAGCTGCTCGAGGCCATCCACGAGCGCTGGAATCATCTGCTGCGCTCTATGAGTGATGTCGATTTTTCTCGCACGCTGCGCCGTCCCGAACATGGACTGCGTACGCTTGACTGGCTGGTGGCGCAGTATGCCTGGCATGGACGCCATCACGTGGCGCACATCACGAGTTTGAAAGAACGCATGAGATGGTGAGAGGGAATCGGGTGATCGGGCGATCGGGCCAAGTAAAATTGACTTCGACCTGGGTGACTGGAACTGCGCTATAGATCACCGAGCAGCCACTGATGGCTCACTTCACCCGATCACCCGATGACCCGACCACCCGATTCCCCTTTTTTCTCGATTTCCGCCACTGACGGAAGCGCCCGCCTGGGGCGCATCGAGACACCGCACGGTGAGATTGAGACCCCGGTCTTCATGCCGGTGGGAACGCTGGGATCGGTCAAGGGAGTGCCACAGCACATTCTGGAAGAGCTTGGCGTGCAGATTCTTCTGGGGAATACCTACCATCTTTACTTGCGGCCAGGGCATGAATCGATTCGGGAAATGGGCGGACTGCACCGCTTCATGTCATGGAACCGCAGCATTCTGACCGATTCCGGCGGATTCCAGGTTTTCAGCCTGAACGAACTGCGCAAGGTGTCAGAGCAAGGCGTCGAGTTTCGTTCGCATCTGGATGGATCGACTCACTTCTTCACGCCTGAGCGCTCGATGGAGGTTCAGATTGCGCTGGGGGCGGACATCATCATGACATTCGACGAGTGCACTGAACATCCTGCCGGACGTAATCGTGCGCGCGAATCGATGGAGATGACTACGCGCTGGGCAAAGCGCAGTAAGGACTATTTTGAAGCGCATAAAGATGAGGTGCCTTGGGCGCTGGAGTATGTAAGCGGTCCGAGCGAAGCTCGGCGCCTTACCTCAGCGGCGAAAGCCGGCAGTCACAACAATTCTGCACCGGCACGGCTCAAGCCGTGTCCTTCCCTAAATCAATTTGCTGCAAGAACCGGCCGTCAGTCCCTTTTTGGGATTGTGCAAGGCGGCATGCATACCGATCTGCGGCGGGAGTCGGCGGAGCGTCTGCTGGAGTGGGACTTTCCTGGGTATGCCATCGGCGGGCTTAGCGTTGGAGAGCCGCGAGAGCTCACGCGCGAGATCATCGCGAGCACGTTGCCGCTGCTCCCTAAAGATAAGCCGCGGTATGTGATGGGCGTGGGATATCCCGAGGAGATCGCCGAATACGCCGCGATGGGCGTGGATATGATGGACTGCGTCCTGCCCACGCGCGCGGCGCGGCACGGGCTGCTGTTCACGTCGGAGGGGCGCATGAATATCAAGAACGCCCGTTATGCTCGAGACCAGCAGGCGCCGGATCCAAACTGCCGGTGCATCGTCTGTTCGCGCTATACGCGAGCATATCTGAGGCATCTATTCGTCTCCGGCGAGGCGCTGGCAGCGGTGCTGAACACCATCCACAACCTGGCCCATTACCTTGACACGATGCGTAGCGTCCGTCATGCTATAAAGCTTGGAGAGTTGCGAGCGAAGCTCTCTGATGCCGCGCAGGTTTCAGAGCAATCGAGCTAAGCAGGCTTTCCCCAAGCCGCGCCGGCGAGAAATTGGATAATTGAGTAATCGGGAACTTTCATAAGCGCGGCAGTGGCGCAGGCGAGCCGGCGAGCCTCCGGCAATTTACCCGATTACCAAA
Organism: Terriglobales bacterium; assembly: GCA_035538255.1. Taxonomy (GTDB): domain Bacteria; phylum Acidobacteriota; class Terriglobia; order Terriglobales; family Acidobacteriaceae; genus Gp1-AA112. The sequence goes on along the minus strand of DATLKS010000153.1, from coordinate 5,388 downwards.
TTATTCAACTAGAAAATCTTCCTAAGTCTCTCAGAGAGAAGCTTTGATCGAGTTGCGCCCAATCACCAGCCTTCTGGCCCAGTCGTCGGGTTCTGCGTTCTTTGGGATCGTCCCGCTGATCGCGATATTCGCGATCTTTTACGTGATGCTGATCCTGCCGCAGCAAAAGCGTCAGAAGAAGTGGCAGGCGATGGTCTCGGCTCTCAAGAACGGCGACAAGGTTGTAACCAGTGGTGGAATCCGCGGCACGGTGATCTCCCTCAAGGATGATGCTGTCCAGTTGCGCGTCCCCCCAGACAATTTGCGGATCGAGGTAGCTCGTGCTGCCGTTACCGGACTCGTCAACGAAGAAGCCAAATAAATGCGTAAAAATCTTTTGCCAAAAACCATTCTGATTGTTGCCACGCTGTTGATTTTTGTTTATGGCATTCTCCTCGGCACTGATCCGGAGAAGGCCATTAATGCGTGGAAAGAACACGGCGTCCTGGGAGCGATTCAGGAGAATATCCATCTCGGCCTCGACCTTAAAGGTGGCACGCACTTGATCCTGCAGGTGGCCGTGAATGAAGCCGTCAATGCCGATACTGACCGTACACTGGCCGCGCTCAAGGAAGATTTGGGAAAGGCTGGTGTCACGTACACCGACATCACTAAACCCGATCCGGCGAATCGTCCCGAGCTAATGCAGATCAAGGGCGTACCGCCGGACAAGATCAGCGCTCTCCGCAGCACCATCGGCGACAACTTCGCCCAATACGACCTGCAGAGCGGCGCAAACGGCACCTATCAGATCGTGATGAAGCCGTCGGAAGTTACGTCGCTCAAGCAGCGCGCGGTGCAGCAGGCGATCGAAACCATCCGCAACCGCGTGGACCAATTCGGCGTGAGTGAGCCGACCATTCAGGAACACGGATTGGGCGATTATCAGATTCTCGTAGAGCTGCCGGGCGTCGATGATCCGGCACGCGTGAAGGACCTGATTCAGTCCACGGCGATGCTGGAGATTCGTCAGGCAATGGGGGGACCCTATCCTGACGAGCAGTCGGCACTGCAGGCCAACGCAGGCACAATTCCTCCGGATGCGGTGATCCTGCCGGGAGCCACTGGTCAGGGCGGAGGCCAGCCAGAGTACTGGTTGATCTCCCGGTCGTCAGCAGTGGCGGGCAGCGATATTCGTGATGCGCAACCGAGCCGCGATGAAAACGGCAGACCTGACGTTCAGTTCAGCTTGTCGAACGACGGCGGTCGTCGTTTCTACGCTTTCACCAGCGCGCATCAGCAAGAGAAGCTGGCTATTGTGCTCGACAATCGCGTTCGCGAAGCTGCCACCATTCAAGAGCCGATCCGAGACAACGTGAGAATCACCGGTGCCTTTACAGAAGAGCAGACACACGACTTGTCAATGATGCTGCGCTCGGGCGCGCTGCCTGCGAGTATTCATTACCTCAATGAAGAGACTGTCGGACCGTCGCTGGGAGCGGACTCGATTCGGGCAGGCGTGCTTGCGGCGGTTGTCGGCATGGCAGCGGTTCTGATTTTCATGCTGATCTATTACCGTGGCGCGGGCATCAATGCCGATTTGGCACTGCTGCTGAACCTGATTATCCTGCTGGGATTTCTCGGATTTAGCCATGCTTCACTGACGCTTCCTGGAATCGCGGGTGTGATTCTGACTATCGGCATGGGCGTCGATTCCAACGTTCTGATCTTTGAACGCGTTCGTGAAGAGCTGCGGGCAGGCAAGGCGCCGGCAGCGGCCGTCGATCAGGGATTTGCGCATGCCTGGCTCACGATCGTCGATACCCACGTTACGACGATTGTTTCGGCTGTCATTCTGTTTCTTTTCGGAACCGGTCCGGTTAGAGGATTCGCTACGACGTTAACGTTCGGTTTATTGGCGAACCTGTTTACGGCGGTATTCGTTTCGCGCGTAATTTTCGATGCAATACTGAACCGCAAGGAGCGCGGCGAGGCATTGAGCATTTAACTGTACCGCCTCCAGCTACCAGCTTCCAGCCGGTACCTGGGTTCGCCTGCCGCCGCCAGTGGTTCTTTAGAAGATTTGCTATTTCAGGTAGCTCTCAGAGATTCCTGTTTGCACTTCCGGCTTGGGTTTAGCTGGAAGCTGGCGGCTGGAAGCTGGCAGCTCACGTACCAAGGAAACACATTGGAATTTTTCAAAAGCACGAACATCGATTTTCTCGGGAAGAAGTGGTACTTCCTCAGTTTTTCATTGATCTTCAGCGTGGCGGGCGTGATCTCGCTTCTGTTCTGGCATGGCGTGCCCTGGGGCGTCGATTTTAGAGGCGGAACGCAGGTTGACGTGAAGTTCGTCAAAGCCGTCGATAATGGGAAAATCCGTCACGCAGTCGATGAAGCTGGGTTTCACGACGCCAAGATTCAGCAATTAGGTGTCGCCGGCAACAACGAAGTCATCATCAGCCTTCCCGAAAAGGAAACCAGCGAGCAGTCATTGGACCGCGGGCGCGCCGCGATTATCGCTGCGATGGAAAAGTATTTTGGCGGGGGCGAGCAGGGCAAGCTTGACCTTAATAACTCCAGCCCAAGCCAAATTGCCGACTTCTTGCTAAGCAAAGATCCGCTCCATCTTGGAACCGATGCGGCTACGCGTTATGGCCAGATCGCTCGCCAAATCACCGATTTCCGCGACAAGAACAGGTCCGGCGTACTGAGCTCAAATGACGATCTCAATGGCACGGTTCAACCGCAGGTGATTGCCGCGTTGAAAGAAGGAGCATTTACCTCCGGATTCGGTGTGCGCAGCGTGCAGATTGTCGGTCCGCAGGTTGGCAAGCAGCTCACGCATCAGGCCGAATGGGCGACGTTGTACTCGCTTGCGGGCATGCTCGTCTATCTGGCGTTCCGCTTTGAGTGGATCTATGGCGTAGCCGCCGTCGTGGCGGTTTTCCACGATACCTTGATCACCGTAGGGGCGTTCTCCTTGCGAAATCAAGAGATAACGCTTACAGTTATCGCCGCGATTCTTACGCTGATCGGCTACTCGATGAACGACACCATCGTCGTCTTCGACCGTATCCGGGAGAACGTGAAGCTTCTCCGGCGTGAGTCTCTGGCGGAGATCGTGAACCGCAGCATCAATCAGACCCTGAGCCGGACAGTGCTCACTTCAGGGCTGACGTTTCTGACGGTGCTCTCACTCTATCTTTTTGGAGGAGAGGTTCTTCGCGGGTTTTCCTTTGCTCTAGTAGTCGGCATCCTAATCGGTACGTACTCGTCGATCGCAATAGCCGCGCCTATGCTGGTGGCATATCAGAACTGGCGCATGGCGAAGACTGGAGTTGCGGTGGTTCCTGGAGCAGCGGGACGTCGTACCCGGATTCGTGCTTAGTAGGCCCCTGTAGTAGCTGGAACGCGTAGTCCGGAATATCTGAGCTGTTCCCCTGGGATCAAAATTGGACTCGGCGGTGTCTATAGCTGAGTACTCGTGTCCGAAGTAATGGAGATTGGCTATGTTTGAGGACAGCCTAGTTGAATCAGCGGGAAGGATCAAAACCAAGCGCGGCGTTACCACGTTCTTGTCGTTCGCATTTCAGATGCTGCTGCTGGGTGTTTTGGTTCTTATTCCACTCATCTACACCGAGGCGCTGCCGAAGCAGCAACTCATGACTTTTCTGGTTGCGCCACCGCCGCCACCACCGCCACCGCCGCCGCCTCCGGCCGCAGCCCCGGTGAAAGTGGTGAAGGTGCAGACGGAGGTCATCAACAATCAGCTCCGCGCCCCAACGAAGATTCCGAAAGAGATCAAGATGTTGAAAGAAGACGAAGCTCCGCCACCGGCGATGGCTGGTGTTGTTGGCGGAGTTCCGGGCGGAGTGCCTGGCGGGGCCATGGGTGGTGTGCTCGGCGGCATCGTTGGATCCTCGCTTCCGCCGCCGAAGGTTGCTGCGCCGCAAAAAGTTCGTGTGTCGTCCGGCGTGGTCGCCGGCAACAAGATTTCGGGCCCTAATCCGGTATATCCAGCGATCGCAAAGACGGCGCGCATCCAGGGTCAGGTCGTACTCCAAGCTACGATCAGCAAGGCAGGAACGATCGAAAATCTGCACGCGGTAAGCGGTCCGCCGATGCTGTGGCAGGCTGCTATCGACGCCGTGCGCCAGTGGAAGTACAAGCCGTACATTCTGAATGGCGAAGCGGTCGAGGTGGAAACCACTATTCAGGTGAACTTTACGTTGAACGGCGCTTAACGCCTCCAGCCATCGAGGTTCGGAAAACCTCTTTGGGAAACGGAGCTTCTGAATTCAAAGAGGGGCAGAGCTGCCCCTCCGGCAATTTCTGTTATCCCCCGATCAATGGCGCTTTCCGTCTTGAAAGCTGCGGAGGTGTTTTGATCGATTGTTTGTCGGGTGTGACTTCTGCTGCAAGTGAGTCTTCTTTCAGCTCTGCCCGTATATCCAGGGCGACTGGGAACATCTCGCGATTTGCTGGAGTCGAATCCTAGAAGGAACACGTGCCCTTGACGTCAAAACAAATCATCTTTTTATCGCGCAATGAATAGTTCTGAGGAGGACTAACTCAAGTGATTCAATTGGCAACTCTCGCAGCGGTGGCTTATTACAAGCTGCCTGTCCTGGCAATGTGGCTCCAGGCGGATACCGGCGAAGTCGGCTGGGATCCAATTTCGCTCTGGAAGCAGATGGGCTGGCTGGCGCGCATTGTAGTCATCATCCTGTTCATCATGTCAGCCTGGTCAATCGGCGTCATGATTGACCGCTACATCGCCTTCAGCGCGGCTCGGAAGCAGTCTCGCTCCTTCGCCCCACAGGTCGCGGGAGCGCTCCGCGACGGCAAGATCGACGAAGCCATCCGCGTGGCCGAGCGCAACAAGAAGTCGCATCTGGCCAAAGTCGTCACCGCCGGACTTCAGGAGTTCAAGGCGCACGGCGAATCCAGTGACATCCCTGGTGAGCAGATCGAAGCCAGCAAGCGAGCTTTAGAGCGTGCTGAGGCCATCGTGCATGCCGAACTAAAGCGCGGTCTCGGTGGTTTGGCGACCATCGGTTCCACTGCTCCGTTCGTTGGATTGTTCGGAACGGTCGTCGGCATTCTGAACGCTTTCCGGCAGATTTCGGCCCAGAAGACCTCAGGTCTGGGCGCGGTTGCCGGCGGTATTTCAGAGGCCTTGGTGACAACTGCTATCGGATTGTTTGTCGCCATCCCGGCCGTCATGATGTTCAATTACTTCACGAACAAGGTCGAAGCTTTTGACGTTGAGATGGACAATTCATCCTCTGAGCTGATCGATTACTTCCTGAAGCGCAGTGGACGGCGATAGCTTCGCTAGTACGCAGTTCGAGAGTAGCCATGCCTCCTCAACCGAACCTGTAGAGACGCAGCATGCTGCGTCTC
>DATLKS010000152.1:0-4990 GCA_035538255.1 Terriglobales bacterium | reverse complement strand
CCAGAGCCTTGCGGCAGAACGCGCTCTCCGGTCACACGTTCAATTGCATCGGCAAGGATGCCTTGGATGGTTTTCTGGCTGGGCTGCACCTGCCATCCGCAGAAATCCGTTCCATCGTAAGCCAGCGTCAGCTTGAAATTGCGGGGCATTAATAAAAAGGTGACCGGGTTAGGCGAATCCAGAGATCGGTCCGACGAAGGACAAGATGCTAGCTTCGCAGAAAACGTGAAAAGTTTTTGGCCGATCCCCTCATTTAGACGAGTTAGCATCCGGATCACCGCCGAGATCCCCAGCGATATCCCTGGGAATGTCGCGGTCCACCAGGCTGCAACTACAACTGTGCCCTACGCCGCCGCTTTTGCTTGTCTCGCAATGCCCTGGAACTCCAGCGGGAGGTGTGCATCGACCAGCGAAGCGCCGCCGTCTGCGTCGATCAACTGACCGGTAATCCAGCCTGCTTCTTCAGCGCAGATTAAAGATACGGCGTTACCGATGTCGGCCGGTGTTCCAAGGCGGCCCATGGGAGTCCATCCACGCTCTTGCCATTCGCGCAGCCCGGTTTGAAAAGCTTCTGGGAGGCTGTTGAGAACGCTGTCCTCGATCCATCCTGGACTGATCGTGTTCACCGTGATTCCTCGGCTCGCGAGCGCGACGGCGAAATAGCGGACCAGCACTTCCATCGCTGCTTTGGCAGCGCCCATCGCGACCCAAGGTTGCCAGCTTCCGAAGCGTCCGCCCGGAGCGAATGAGATGGCAACGATTCTTCCTCCGCTCGACATGATGGGAGCGGCCTCGCGCACGGCAACGAGAAAGGCTTTTGCCTGGGAATCGACGGCCGTGTCCCATTTGTCCAGAGTGATCTCCATCGGAGCCTGATAGAACGTTGGCGCTTCGGGACGCGCGTTGCTCACGAAAATATCCAAAGATTTGAACTCCGAGCGAACCTGCTGAAACATCCGACGGATTTCCTCTGGCTTGGAGACATCGGCCTGAACGAGCATTCCCGATGAGCCGAGTTTCTGAATTTGCCCCAGCGTGGCTTTTGCTGCGTCAACGTTGCGAAAATAGTGAACCGCGATGCGCGCTCCTTTCTCCGCCAGCTTCAACGCGATGCCGCGGCCAATGCCGCGAGAGCTTCCCGTGATCAAAGCAGTTTTTCCTTGAAACGACATAAACACCTCCGCGCTTTGCGCGCAGCATATTAGTTCGCGCACAGACTGCGGTCAACGGTGATCCGCACTCCCGGTGATCCGCACTCCCGGTGATCCGCACTCCGCACAGGCTAGTCGCTTCTATTGACAGTCGCTCTGTTCTGGGTACACTCTCGTCTGCCTGATTGCGTTCGACTGAGGAGTGCCATGAAGGTTCGATTCACAGGATCGATGGTGTTTGCAATTTTCTTTGCGCTTGTTTCCTATAACAGCCTTTTTGCTCAGAACTCGGTGACGATTGCCGGCGACCTGCAATCGAAGCTTGGATGCAGCGGCAACTGGGATCCAACATGCAATGCTACATTTCTTGCCTATGATGCCAAGGATGACGTGTGGCAGCGCACTTTCAATGTTCCCGCCGGTAATTGGAATTACAAAGCCACGCTGAATGCCAGTTGGGATGTGAACTATGGTCTGCACGCGATCCAGAATGGCGCGAATATTCCACTTAATGTTGGAACAGCGCGGAGCGTCAAGTTCTACTACGACAACAAAACGCATTGGGTCACAGACAACATCAATAGTCTGATTGCCACTGTGCCGGGCAGCTACCAATCGAAGATTGGATGCTCCAGTGATTGGGATACGGGATGCCTGCGCTCATGGCTCGGAGATCCCGCAGGAACCGGGAAGTACAGCTTCACTGTGACGATTCCACAAGGGAACTACGAGGCTAAGGTTGCGATCAATGAGAGCTGGGATTTGAACTACGGCGCAAACGGCGCCCCAGGCGGCTCCAACATTCCTTTTACTGTGTTGGATCCATCGGCTCAGATCACGTTCACCTTCGATCCTTCCACTCACATTCTCAGCATCGCTGGCGGAACTCCATCGCACGATAATCACGTCGAGTGGGACGGACTGCGCCATGACTCGCGCGATCCTCTTTATCGCACGCCGGGCGGCGCTGTACCCGCCGGAACGGCTGTGAAAATTCGCTTCCGCACCTACCACAACGATGTGACCGGCGTGAGTCTGCGCAGCTATGACGTGAACGCTGCAGCCGAGAAGCTGATGCCGATGCAGATCGCGGCCAGCGATGTTCCTTGCTATCAGGACGGACTCGGTAAGCACACCTGTGATTTCTGGGAGGCTACGCTCAAGTCCGATACGCCCGATAACTTGTGGTACCGCTTTATCGCCGTCGATGGAACAGCTACGGCTTACTACGCCGACAACACTACGGCGCTAGACGGTGGGCTCGGCGCGCCAACAGCCAATCTGGTGGACAACAGCTATGCCTTGATGTTCTACGATCCCAAGTTCCAGAGCGCAAACTGGGCAAAGGATGCAGTGATCTATCAGATATTCCCAGATCGGTTCCGTAATGGCCGCCACAACAACGATCCGCAAACAGGCGACTTGCGCTACAAGGATCCTGTGATCGCGCTGCCTTGGGGAACTCTGCCGGAAGGCTTCTGTCATAACTACGCTGACGCGGCGACAAACTGCCCATGGCGCTTCGCTTCGCCAAATGGTGGGAGTGTTGAGCAGCCGCGCGGGCGCGACTATTTCGGCGGCGATCTAAAAGGCGTTGATCAGGAGATGGACTATTTCACCTGGTTGGGCGTGAACACGCTGTATCTAAATCCAATCTTTGATTCGTCATCGAATCACGGATATGACACGCGGGATTACACGAAGATCAATCCCTACTTCGGGACGCAGAAAGATTGGGAGAACCTGGCCAAGCATGCCGACCAGAACGGGGTGAGGATCATTCTTGATGGCGTCTTCAACCACCTTTCTTCCGACAGTCCGTTCTTCGACCGCTACCACCATTTCCCGCTTATCGGCGCTTGCGAGTCGGCGACTTCGCAATACAGACCGTGGTTTACGTTCCGTAAGCCTGGCCCGACCGAACCGCACCCATGCGTTCCGACGATGCCGGACGGTAATGACACTTATTACGACGGATGGTCCGGCTTCGACAGTCTGCCGGTGATCACGAAGAGCCTGCCTGCGGTACAGCAGTACTTCCTCACAGCTCCCAACAGCATCGCACGAACTTGGTTACAGCAGGGAGCATCGGGCTGGCGTCTCGATGTGATGGGCGATGGTTCGTTCCCGAATGGCTATTGGGAGAGTTTCCGCCAGGTAACGAAACAAACGAAGCCGGATGCGCTGATCATCGGCGAGTTGTGGCAGAAGGACACAACGCTATTGCGCTTCCTGCGCGGCGATCGCGCCGATGCGACTATGAACTATCGGCTGCGCGATGCCGTGATTGGCTTTCTTGCTCCGCAAGACTTCGATCCCAAAGGCTTTGCTGATAGCGGCCGCAAGCTGCTGCCATCAGAGTTCGCTGCGCGCCTGCAGTCTATTCGCGAGGACTATCCTGACGCGGCTTACTACTCAATGATGAACCTGCTCGACAGCCATGACACGGCTCGGCTGCTGTGGGTGCTCACGCCAGGTTCAGCTACACGCGCCGACAAGGAGATGAACGCTACGAATGTGGCTGAAGGGAAGCACCGCGTAGAGCTTGCATCGTTGATTCAATTCGCGCTCCCCGGCGCACCCACGATTTATTACGGCGATGAAGCTGGGATTACGGGAGCGGATGACCCTGATGCTCGCCGTACCTATCCCTGGGAGGATCTCGGTGGAGCTCCCGATCAGGTGCTGCGCGATCACTATCGCTCGCTCATTACGCTGCGCAAAGGGAACGCGGTACTGCGCGACGGCGATTTCCGCATGCTCCTGGTGGATGATATGAACGACGTTGTCGCCTTCGGGCGCAAGACAGGAAAGCAAGCGGCGATTGTGATCGTCAACCGTGGCCAGCAGGCCCAAACGGTTAGTGTTCCTGTTTCGGGATATCTGCATGACAATTTGAGCTTTACGTCCGTAGCAGCTGTGGGCACTCAGGCCGGAGCAACTTTCGTTACCTCTGGCGGAGGCTTGCAAGCGACTCTCGATCCTGAGAGCGCCTTGCTGTTGTGCACGGGCTCGGTAAATCTCACGCCGCCTTCTCCGCCGACGGGATTGAAGGTCTTCAAGGAAACCTCGGGACAGGTTGCTCTCGCGTGGAATGCAAGCTCGGGCGCGACCGCTTACAACGTGTACAGCAGCCCGGTGAGCGGTGGTGGATATACAAAAGCAAACTCGTCTCCAGTGAGTGGCACCAGCTTCACGGCAACTGGACTGGCCAATGCCATTACCTATTACTTCGTCGTGAGGGCTCTTGATGCCGATGGCAATGAGAGTGATGCGTCGAATGAAGTGAGCGGCATTCCTCACTTGGCCATTGCTCGGGCATATTTGGAGAAACCCTCGACCCTAGTTCAGACGATCAGCGCGGTGAATCGCACAGCCAATATCTATGGCCTGGTCGGGATCGACGGCGTCATGAACCAGGCTGGGCCCGCCGCCGGGTTGCGAGCACAGGTCGGATTTGGTCCGAGTGGAAGCGATCCAAACGGGAATCCCGCTTGGAATTGGGTCGATGCGGTTTTTAATACCGATGTCGGAAATAATGACGAGTTCGTCGGCAGTCTCTTACCGTCAAGTATCGGCATGTTTGATTATGCGTACCGCTACACGACAACAAATGGTCGCGAGTGGCTATATGCGGATCTTGACGGCTCGGGCAACGGCTACAGCTCAGCAGAAGCTGGGAAGATGACTGTCAACGCGGCCGACGATACCAGCCAACCGCCCACTCCCAGTTTTCTGCACATTGTGTCAAGCACGGTTAGCAATATCAGTCTAGGTTGGGATGCTGTGAGCAACGATCCGGACCTGTACGGGTATGAAGTCCTTCGTAGCGGAGCCAG
>DATLKS010000151.1:0-2671 GCA_035538255.1 Terriglobales bacterium | reverse complement strand
TGTGTGTGGCTGGCCGGCCACTATCTCCTTCACTGGCGTATTCGCCATCCAGACGCTTTGCACGTGAAACCGCTGCTGAGCCGCTGATGGAAGTTCAAAGGCACTGCCTGCATCCAGAGCGAACGATTGCTCGTGATCGCTGGGATTGCGCAATGTGATGAGTCCCTTTGTGGGCGACCAGGCTGCCCAGCCGTAGACTTGCAGTTGCAGAGGATCGCCTCCGACCCAGTGTGTGTCGCGCATCACCTCGGCGTTATTCCGGGACCATTTGGCGGTCGCGGCGAGTACGTCCCAATCTGCGGGGCTCAGCAGCGAAGGTGTGATGTACATCTCCTGCAATTCTGTTCCGGTTCCGAAATAGGAATGAACTTCGTCGGCAAAGTCGTGGCCGTGATCGGATTCGAGGTCCTTCGCGTGCTGCGCATAAATCAGCCCGTGTAGCATTAGCGCGCTCGGAGGAAACAGGGGCCCGGCTTTTACCACGTTTTGGTACGTGGCGCCATCGCGGTAGGTTATCCAGCGTTGGCGCGCGGTTCCTACTCCGGCGAAGCTGTGGTCGTCGCCGCCGCGCCAGATGGAGTCGGCATAGCGAAGCCAGAACGGCGAGGGATAGGTGCCGGTTGTAAGGTTTACGAAGAGGTTCGGCTGGCGCGAGCGTAACTCGGAAATCAGCGTAATTGCTGCGTCGAAATCGCTGTCAAAAATGCTGTCCTGAAACACTCGATCGGCGTTTCCGGTACCGTCGAATTTGAATTGGTTCACGCCATAGCGATCAATCATGTCAAGGCAGACTTGCCGGAAGTAGGCAAAATAGTGCGGCCCGGAGAGGGCCAGTCCGCCCTGAGAAGTTTCGAATCCCAGCTTGTGCGCCGACTCCAGACGCTGCTGCTTGGGATTTCCGTATCCTCCCCACGGCGACAGCCAAACACCGGGCGCAGCGCCGTACTGAGCCGCCGCTGATCGCACATGCGCAAACCCATTTGGGAATCCCGAAGTGAAATGCCATAAATTGCTAAGATCATCCCATCCGTCGTCGAGGAGAAATGAATCGAGTTTGACTCCGCGCTTGCGCGTCAGCTCTTCCCCGAAGGAATAAATGCGATCAACGACACCGGCCTCGTTAAAGCGCCCAAAGAAGCCTAGGTCATACCAGGTGTTGTAGTGAAGGAAAGTGCGGTAGGGGTGCGCTCGCTCTCGTTCTAAGTAGGCGAGGAAGTCGCGCCGTAGCTGTCCGGGTCTCGTCACGCCGATCACGCTTGAGTACGTTGTCTGCTGACCTGCTCTCAGAGGCAGTTCGCGGCTTATGCTGCAGGTGAGCTGGTTCGCAGACATTGAACAAGTCGAAAGCGGATGCTCAAGAGCTAGAAAGTCATTGCCAAAGACCGCAGGCGAACCCTTCACGCTTCCTACAACTCGCGCGTTTTCAGCTGGTGCGGATATGAGACGAATCTCTGAGATGGCCACCTCCCCGCCGGCTGCCCGAAGGGTGATCTCCTGCCGCAAATAGTTCGAGTCATCGCGCAGGATCGCTCGCCAACTGGCGCGTATATGATGAGCTCTGTCCGCTAGCTCAATGGTGATTTGTTGGCCGGGGAGTTGTTCAGCCAGGCGTGCCGCTTTCGGACTCCCGTTAAGGGCCGAGATCTTCACCCGTCCGACGATCCTGAATTGGGAACACGTGACGGTCTGCCCGCCTTGCATCTGTAGTAGGAACACATCTGGGTCAAGCGCAATCGGTTGATCTGCGAGCTTGTCTTGCACGGTTAAAATGCGAAGACGCTTTTTGCCGATCTCCCAATTCGCGCCGATCACCCCGTTGTGAATTTCGGCTGTAAAGCCTGTGACCGATGCTTCAGCACGTCCCGGATTGATTGTAAGTTCCGGTTGGTTTTGAGCGGCCAAGACAACCGCGAGCAAGAGCAGCGGAATGAACTGCGCCAAAGCCTTAGTCAACCGATCCTCCTTGTTGTTCAGATTCCCGCGATTGTATTACGCTCGGCAGCAGCGTTTCAGCGCCTCCATTGCGCCTGCCGCATGACCTTCACTACTCTCGACTGGACGATCGTTGCCCTTTATCTGCTCGGTTCCGTGTGCGCCGGACTTGTCGGGAAACGGTTCATCGGCGGCAGTGTTTCTCATTACCTTGTCGCAGGACGTGAACTCGGAACCTTTCTGGGAGTCGCAACGCTAGCCGCCACCGAGATCGGAACAATCACTTACATGTACAACGGTGAACTTGGCTACCGCTATGGATTTGCCGCGTTCGCCGCCGCATTAATCTCCGGAGTTGTGATGATCGTGGTGGGCCGCACCGGATTCGTGATCAGCCGCTTTCGCGAATTGCGTCTCATGACGGTGCCAGAATTCTTCGAGCTGAAATACAGTCGAGGTCTGCGATTGCTCACCGGAGTGCTCGTCGCTCTTGGCGGGATTTTGAATATGGGAGTGTTTCTTAAAATCGAAGGAGAATTCCTCACTATCGTCAGCGGCATCGGCTCGCGTTATCTGATTGTAGCCATGACGGTGATCCTGCTGCTGGAGCTGCTTTATACCGTAATCGGCGGCATGGTTTCCGTCGTGATCACGGACTTCATCCAGTACGTTCTGCTCTCGGTCGCGACGATTCTGGTCACTATTTATACGGTCCACTATGCAGGCTGGACGCACATGC
>DATLKS010000150.1:0-8416 GCA_035538255.1 Terriglobales bacterium | reverse complement strand
CTGCATTTGAGTAACGATGCCGTCTGCGAATTCCTGGGCGGAAGTCCGGAGCAAGTTCCCAAACACTATCACGACGCGTCGCCGGCCGAGTTGGAGATTCGCTGCGAGCAGCTCCTCATCCACGGCTGCGAGGATGATGTCGTTCCAGTAGCTATGAGCCGCGATTACGCAAGCAAAAAGCAACAACCGGAGAACGTAAAGCTCCTGGAAATTCCCACAGCAGGACACTTCGAGATTGTCGATCCAGAATCAGACGGATGGCAGACGGTACAAACGGCAATTGTCGAGCTACTATGATCGTCTCAGTCGTTCAATTGTTCCGTCGAAGCGCATTCCGTGGACGCATTCGCGAGACTGTTACACTGCAATCGTCTTGAATAAGAAGGACGACGATAAAGGTTCAGTGCCGGCCGACTTTGCGCTGCTTGCTCCCGGCCTGTACATCGTCGCCACTCCGATCGGCAATCTCGAAGACATAACTCTGCGAGCACTGCGCGTGCTGCGCAGCGTGGACCTCATAGCCTGTGAGGACACGCGGCACACTCAGAAGCTGCTGAATCACTTTGATATCAAGACTCCGACGCAGAGCTATCACGAGCACAATGAAGCGGCGCGTGCGCAGGAGCTTGTGAACAGAATCGCGAACGGCGAGCGCATCGCCCTGGTTTCAGATGCTGGCGTGCCTGGCATCTCTGATCCCGGCGAGCGAGTGATTCGCGCTGCGGTTGAGCGCGGGCTGAATGTTGTTTCCGTTCCAGGTCCCTCGGCAATCATTTCTGCGCTGGTGGCCAGTGGATTGTCCACGGAGCCCTTTCGTTTTGCCGGTTTTCTTCCCGCGCGTTCGGGCGAGCGTCGCAGCGCGCTCGAGCCGTTGCGCGAGGCACATGAAACGCTTGTATTCTACGAAGCTCCGCACCGCATTGTGGAGATGCTCGCCGATTTGGAAAAGGTCCTCGGCCCGGAGCGGCGCATCGTAATTGCGCGCGAGCTGACCAAAGTGCACGAAGAATTCCTGCGCGGAACGATTCACGAAGTGGCAGTTGCCCTTGCCGAGCGCGGGACTATCAAAGGCGAGATGACCGTGATTGTAGCCGGCAGGCCCGCAGGAGCAGTGGCACGAATTCCTGCGCGCGATCTTGCCCAACGAATGCGGGAACTAATCGGCTCTGCGTCGCTCGACGAAAAAGGAGCACTCAAACAAGCAGCGAAAGAGTTTGGGTTATCCAGGAGTGAGGCTTATAGAGAATGGCAGCGAGCGAAAATTCACGGTAGGCAGTAGCTAATTGGCGATTGTCGATTCGCAATTGACAATTGGCAGCGCAGTTCGCATTCGCAAATTGATCACAGCGAGAATGTTGGAGTATCGGAGCAGAGACCCTATAGGTTCCGCCAGTTGCCAGCGCTAATTGTTAGTTGCTAATCGTCCTATGATCATCGGTGTCGGCATTGATGTGTGCGAAGTCCCCCGAATGGCCGCATCCATCGCGCGCTTCGGCGACCGCTTCCTCGAGCGCGTCTTTACCGCCGGGGAGATTCGCTACTGCCAGAGTAAAAAGAATTCTACAGAGCGCTTCGCCGCGCGCTTTGCCGCAAAAGAAGCGGCAATGAAAGCGCTCGGCACAGGCGCCGCATACGGCGTTACCTGGAAGAGTATCGAAGTGGGACACGCTCCCGGAGGCCGTCCAACCCTCCATTTACATGACCGAACGGCTGAAATTGCCGCACGGCTGGGCGTAGAGCGAATCTCGTTGTCGATCACTCACACGGAGACAATGGGAATGGCGGTGGTGGTCCTTGAAAATGCCAGATAAACAACCTGGGCTCCTCAGAACTCGTTCCGAAGCGCCGCGCTGACGGCTCTCTAACCTGCAATTTTTTGTGGAAACGGGTTTCCTTGAGGTGCAAGCACAAAGAATGCTCCTTCCTACAGCAAATACCCAATCGCCTGCAATTACGCCAGGAAGAGAATAACTGGGGCACCGGACGGTGCGCCGGTGCGACCGACTGCGCTGGTCCCAACAGCATTCGTAAGAGCAATTAAGAGTGAGCGACACATAATCGCCGCTTCCTGTTTGAGGGAATCGCACTGACAGTTAGGATCTCTCAGTTCTCAAAATCAAGAGCCTCGCGCTGCCCGAGCGCCGATTGCCCAGCGCCGACCGCCTCTGTATTCTGATCGCATGAAAGAACAGGTCCGCACTCAAGGCGCGCCTCAGGCTATCGGCCCTTACTCCCAAGCCGTGAAATGCAGTGGTTTTCTGTTTGCTTCCGGACAGGTCGCGCTCGATCCTGCAAGCGGCAATATCATTAAGGGCGGTATCGCTGAGCAGACCGAACAGGTGCTGAAGAATGTTTCTGCAGTGCTTGCCGCCGCGGGAACGGGACTCGACAAGGTCGTGAAATCGACCGTGTTTCTCAAGGACATGAACGATTTCAGCAAAATGAACGAAGTCTACGCTCGGTATCTTTCGGGCGATGGAAAAATCGCGCCGGCGCGCTCAACGATCGAGGTTTCACGTCTGCCGAAAGATTCACTTGTCGAGATTGAAGTCATCGCGCTTCTCTAACCATGTCCGATTCCCAAACTGGAGTACAGCTTTCCCTGGCGGGCAAAGTCGCCCTGATTACCGGCGGCTCGCGCGGCATTGGCGCCGCCACGGTGAAGATGTTTTGCGCAGCAGGCGCGCGCGTCGTGTTCAATTACCAGAAGGCGCGGGATGCCGCGGAGAAGATTGTCGCCGCCTGCGGAGCCAAGAACTGTGCAGCCGTTCAGGCGGAGCTCTCTTCAGCACGCGAGGGGCAGAAGCTCGTGAAAGCGGCCGTCGATAAATTTGGCCGCTTGGATTGCCTGGTTGCCAATCACGGTATCTGGCCGCCACATGATGCTCCTGTCGATCAGTTGGCGGACGAGCAATGGCAGCAGACGATCGCCATAAACCTGGATAGCGTTTTCGGACTAATCAAAGCGGCGGTCGCAAAAATGAAGAAACAGGGCCGAAATGGGAAGACGAATGTTGCAGGCCACATTGTGATCGTCAGCTCAACTGCCGGACAGCGGGGCGAAGCATTTCACTGCGACTACGCCGCCACTAAAGGAGCAGTTATCAGTATGGTCAAAGGGCTAAGCACGGAGCTGGCCCGGGATGGCATCTACGTGAACTGCGTCGCGCCGGGATGGGTCGAGACCGACATGTCTGCTCCGGCACTGCAGGATCCCAAGGCTCGCGACCGGGTCTTCGCTGCAATTCCCCTTGGACGCGTCGGCAAGCCGGAAGAGATCGCCGCGCCGATCCTGTTCCTGTGTACCGAGCATGCAGGATTCATGACGGGAAGCATTGTGAGTGCGAATGGCGGAGCGGTGCTGGCGTAAGGTTTGCCTTGGTGTTTAGGCATAATCGGGGAGGATTAATACATGCCGAAGAATTATCACCCCTCGCTGACTCCAAATACTCGCGAAACTCATCAGACTTCCCTGCCGGTTGGTTTTCCCCAGTCGATTTCCGAGTGACGGTTCTTCCGGGTAATACCCGCAACCAGCTGCTCGATGGTCAGCGCGGCCTTGCGGGAGCGGATTTCTATGTGCCCTGGTCCGGAGACATTTTTCTCAACTTCGTCGCCTACCCGTAGCCCTGCCTTGCCGGCCAATATCTTGGGCACGCGAACACCCAGGCTATTTCCCCATCGTGTAGCTCGTGATTTCATTCGAGATCCAAAGTATGACGAATCAGCTTTGATTTCGCATGAGTTTTTTGACCGCTGACATTGCCGCGTTATATCCGCACATTCCATGTACTCCGCCTCCGGGTGGTGTGGATGAAGAACAGATGTAGATGTCATTCGCCGGAGTTGAGTAGTAACGCCATGTAGGACGAATGACGAACTGCCGCCAGTCGGCAGAGCCGCCGTTGATGTCGCCGCCGACCAGGTTCGCGTCCATTGCCTCAAGATCGACAGGACGAAAAACGCGGCGCTGCAGTATGCAGTCGCGAAATCCGGGAGCGAAGCGCTCGATCTGCCCTTCGAGGCGCGGAAGCATATCGAAGGTCGATCCGTTCGGCACATGACAGTAAGCCCAGGCAATGTGCTTGCCTGCAGGCGCGCGCGCGGAGTCGAAGAGAGTCGGCTGCGCCAGCAACACGAATGGACGCTCGGCGTGTCCGCCGTGGCGCATCGTGTATTCAGATTCGGCTACTTCCTGCATAGTTCCGCCCAAATGTACGGTCACGGCGCGCGAACAAGCTGCCGCCCTCCATGGAATCGGACTGGAGAGAGCATAGTCGACTTTGAATGCTCCCGGCCCATAACGGTATCGCTGAACAAGACGATTGTATGCCGGAGTGAATCGCTCTCCGGCAATTTGCAGGAGTTGTCGCGGAGTGACGTCACATAGGGCGACTTTGAATTCGCCGAGAGATTTAAGATCGTTCACACGACTGGAAGTTTTGACCGTCCCCCCAAGTTTCTCTAAATGAGAGCGCAGGGCGTTCGCAATGAACTGCGATCCTCCTCTGGGAATCGGCCAGCCAACCGCGTGAGCAGTGACGCCGAACATAATTGCGAAAGCTCCGGTAAGGGGCTCGTCCAGAGTCAGGAAGGAGTGCGCCGCCAGTCCGGCGAAGAGCGCCTTCGTGCGTTCGCTGCGAAATGCTCGATTCGCGAGCGACCTGGCTGAGGTGAGCGCACGCAGACCGAATGTGGCCAGGAGGAAAGGATGTCGGGGAATTCGCAGTAAGGGGCTAAGCAACTCCGGAGCGAGTTCGGACCAATGATCCACCAGCGTTCGCATGAGTCGGTTCCATGCCGGTCCGTCTTCCCCGAATTCGCGGACGGCGTCATCGAGATTGCGCTCAAGGACTACGGTCGTGCCGTCATCCAACGGATGCGCCAGAGGTGCCGGAGAGTGCATCCATTCGAGTCCATGGTCGCTAAGTGGCAACGAGGTGAAGAATGGAGATCCGGCTGCCATAGGGTGCACGGCAGAACCAAAGTCATGATGGAATCCCGGGAGCGTGAGTTCGAGTGTGCGAGCGCCACCTCCATGCACTGCTTCAGCTTCAAACACTTCGACGCGCAGCCCAGCTTGGGCGAGCACGATGGCAGCAGCGAGTC
Source organism: Terriglobales bacterium (assembly GCA_035538255.1). Lineage (GTDB taxonomy): Bacteria > Acidobacteriota > Terriglobia > Terriglobales > Acidobacteriaceae > Gp1-AA112. The sequence goes on along the minus strand of DATLKS010000150.1, from coordinate 3,307 downwards.
CGTTCGGACCGGAGCCGACCACGACGGCGCGATGAGACCGGGTATTCATTGCTCTGGAGCTGTTGCTTGCGGCATTTCAATCACGCCGATCTTTCCATCAGGCTGGAGTTCGAGTGTGGGCGCGTAGAGTCCGAGTAGCTGGCGCTGCCACCAGTTGCCGGTTGTGCGCTTCTCCGCCATGCTGGTGAACCAATATTGCCAGAGCACCGCCCGCACCCGCTTGGGTGGAGCATTTGGAAATGGATTGTCGGCAAATAGGCTGAGCACATCCGCATCCTTCGAAAGCAGACGAACTTCCGTATTGGGGACAATGGGATTGCTACGCCACGAGCCCAGCGACGCAAACCACAGGTTCCAATCAAACCTGGGGTGATACGGCGCGTAGATGCGCGGCGGTTCATTTAACGCCTGCGGCTTATAGCGAAAGGGATAAGCCTTCCAGCTCTGTCCGTCGTCGGAGCCTTGGAATTCGATCTCGTAGCGCCCACGCGTCATCACTGCAAATAAACCGTACTGGTTGGCAATGCGAAAAGGCTCCAGCATCACAACCGGTGTTGTAGGTAAGGGAAAGTGCGGGATCAGCATCCAGAGGAGTTGTACGCTCGTCGTGTAGAAGATCCACGCGAGCATCACCGAAGCTATCGCCAGCTTCACAGCCTTGAACTGCGGTCGCACGAAGGCTTGTAGCGGGCCGACAGGTTCTCCTTCCGCCACCTCTGATTTTTTTGCAGGAGTACTCGCTGCGAGCTGCGGTGCAATCCGCGATCGCCAGCGATCGGGAATGAACCTGAGCAGAAAGCGATCATCCACCAAAAGAATGCCGAGCGAGAGAACCAGATAATTCAGAAAACAATAATTAGCGGTGCTGATAACGCCAATCTCCCAACACGTAACCATAAAGAAGAGCACGATGCGGAAACGACGCGGCAGCAGGATCATCCAGATCAGTCCCAGCTCCATCACCAGTGTGGCTGCCGCGGTGCTGGCGTGGAACCAGTGCGGTAGATGCTGAAGGTACCATCCGATCCAAGTAGGCAGCGGACCGTTCTGGTAGTACTCGTCCATGGCGGTGAAGTTGCGCCATTGCGGCTCGCCGCTGGCGAGTTTGGCGATGCCCGATTCAAAGTAAATGCGCAGCCATTCCCACTGCAGCAGAAACAAGCTTGCGCGCGAGGGTGGATCTGAACTTCCCAATCCGGGACGGAGGCCAGGCGGAGCGAAGAAGAGGCATATGAATCCAGCTTCGAGCAGCATGCCGTCGGACTGATAGGAAGAGAAGTCCTGCGCCGCCGAAACGAACGATAGGAAGCAAACAAAGCAAACTATCAGCATGGCCCGCGGCCACAGATTCAGCACCAGCAGAACGGAGCCGATCATACCCGCCCAGCACAGAAGCATGAGCACGCGCGAACCGCTGGAGATCCAAAGCAACGAGGGCACATACCAAAAGCGTGCATGCGCCATGCCGGAGCGAGCCACCGCCTGAAGATACTCGCCCGCAGGCAGGATACCTTGCAGGCCAATGAGCCCGCGAATCTGAAACACCAGCGAATAAAACGCAGAGAAGTAGATGACGCCGAGCGCGCGAAGAAGGAGCCAGCGCGGTATCTGGCGTTCCGACGCACCATATTCGGAGGCAAACAACCTGCGAATCGCCGATCTCGGCGTCCAGTCCATGACCGCTGAATTATAGGGAATTCAGCGCAGTCGGGATTTTGTGATGGCTATGTCGGAAGTTTTGCGCGACTCACGAGCGATTCGCCGGAGTTCGACGAACAACTGAATGCCGATTTGAGACGAAAGGACAAAGTCAGACTCTTCAGACCAAAGCCGCGGCCGGATTTACATTTTGTTGCGCTTGAGACTGTCTGTTCCCTTGACAAAGGCAGCTACTCTGCTAGACCCTCTTACCGCGTTTCATCACGGGAATCCCGCGTCTTGTCCCACACGATCAATTGCAAACCAGTCGAACGGGACCATCTATTCTGGCTCGATCGATCCGCTTGCACCCAACACGCTGGACGGGATTCGTGCTGGCCTGGGCAGCGGAGTATTTAGTCAGGGCGTTCCACGCCAAATCGAATATGGGTTAAAGGCTAACTTCCTAGCCTGACCAAAAGGCCGGCGTTTCTTTTCGGCACTTTTTCAGCGGCACTGGCAAGCGCTCTTTTGGGGTTTTCATTAATGTTGCCATTTCAGATGGCTTACTATTCCCAGCTCATATCCGCGCCCTTCGGCGCGGTCGCCTTCATGTGCTCCGCGATCTGCGGCATGATGCGCTGATATATCGTCGCGATGGACTCGCTGGCGCTGATGTCGCCTCCACCCGCATAACAGTGTGGTTGCCGGTATCCATACTCAAACATCGCAACTCTGTAGGAGTTTTGCGGGCTGTTGACGAAATCCTGGAAGAGGTGCACGGCATTATTCAGGTACCACGTATCCATGTCGCCGACAGCAATGTGCAGCTTGCCGACTAGCCTCGGTCCTAATGTGGCCCAATCACGCTGCATGATGTGGTCCAGATCGTAATGCTCCTTCCAGTATGTGGCTACAGATGAATCGATCACTCCAGTTCTCGGGTCCCAAATCGGTTTTGGATATCCGTCCGCTCCAACCGGACTGAACACGGCCTGCCAGATTCCAAACTGCTCGGTCGAGCGGCCATGCGTTCCCATCACCTCTTCGCGCCGGACGGCCGGCTCCATGACCGCTTCGATTTCACCGTCGGGCTTACGCATCTCGGCTCGCGGCACACGCCCGAATGGACCTTCTTCCCAGAATGCGTTCTTGTCCTGATAAAGGTTAACGATCTGGTAGGCGCGGAAGTCGATGGGGTCAGGACAGAATCCCCAGGCGCCATTGAAATTGTCTGGATAGAACACCTGATCGGCGATGGCCTCCCAGCCGCCGGTCGAACCTCCGGTGAGCGCGCGCGCCCAGGGCTGCCCGACGGCATGGAAGCGGCGTTCTACTTCGGGAATAAGTTCCTTGAGAATAGCGTCACCATACGGACCCACGTTCGCGGAGTTCACCGCATAAGAGTCGTCGTAATAAGGATTCGCGTGCTGAATCTCGAGCAGAAGCATCTTCGGCAAGCGTCCGGCGGTCCAGTCCTGGTAGAGCTTGTATTGATATTCGGCCCTCCTGCGCGCGCCATCTTTCAGATCGGGCGGAGGAGGTTCTGTGCGAAATCCACGGAAATCTGAGACGAAGTGGCCATGGTCGATCAGCAGTGGATAAAGCGCGTTCGGATGCTCATCGAAGCCCTCCGGCAGCACCACGATTGCTCCCAGGTACATCGGAC
>DATLKS010000149.1:0-1862 GCA_035538255.1 Terriglobales bacterium | reverse complement strand
AAGGGACGCACAGGAGAGGGCAGGCACGTCACTGCCCTCTGGGACCTTCTGTCCGGCGTTCTGCTCAAACGCCTTCACATCTGAATAGTAGAGTCCGCTCGGAGGATATTGACTGGCATTGAGGTCGCAGATCAGGCAGTCGGGCTGGAGATTCTTAATGTGCTCATAGATCTCGTGAAACGGCACCTCTTCATACGTGATGCGACTCCACGGCGCATCCCAGCCATCGGTGATGAGGATGTCGACTTCGCCGTAGCCGGTGAACAACTCCGTCAATTGATCTTTGATGAGCTGGACCTTGGACGGTGTGACGTTGAAATGACGGATGTCATCGCGCAGCGACAAGATCGAATAATAAAGCCCCACCCGCAGGCCAGCCTTGCGGAAGGAATTGACATAGGCGCGCACGACGTCGGTCGAATACAGCGTCTGTCCCACGCTTGCCGCCGCCGTCTTTGTCGGCCACAGGCAAAACCCATCGTGATGTCGAGTCGTCAGGCAGCCCCAAGTCATGTTCGCCGACTGCGCCGCCCCGGCCCATTGATCCGTATCCAGCGCTGTGGGACGAAAGAGATCAGCGGGCGATGTCGGATCGCCCCATTCGCGGTCCTGAAAAGTGGCCATATTGAAATGCACGAACATGCCGAATCGCAGATCCACAAACCGCTGTTGCAGATCCAGGAGTGGCAGTCCGCGACGCGGAGTTGCCCGCTGCGTACCCTTCTGCTCCGTTGCGGCGTGGTGAGTAGAGGCCAGCATCGCTGCGGTCGCTGTTCGAGTGGCCAGTTGGACGAACTCTCTCCTTGACGTCATTTTTCGATGCGCGTACCTCCAGCGATCTGCGAGCTTCCGGTGCGTCTGCTTCTGCCACCTCAAAACTCGGTACTGGCGCCTGAAGTTGCCTGCAAGCGGGCCTATCTGTCCGGGACCTCAATGCGTAGGGTAAACCAACTCCCAAGCGGGTGCGCGATTGCTCTCCGAGAGGGCCCGCGCGTCGAGATGTCAACGCATTAAGTCTCTATTTGCAGCCCAAGTCCAGCATCTCCGGAGTGGATGGTGTACGTCTTCGTCCCATGGCGCAAATGCTGCAGTTCACCGTTGAAGCCTCTTGGCGTGTCAGCATTCAGCAGCTCAGGTGCGCCCCTGAGTTTCGGCAGATACCCGAAAAGCGTGCAAAGGACGGTCTCGGCAAAGGCTCCGCCGCCCGTACACTCGCGCATGCACCCCTGACGCTGAGCAATGCGAACCGGTGCGTCGCGTTCTCGCCTCTTTACTCCGTAGAACTCGCGCGCCTGCGCGTACACGCCTTCGTAGACTGCGGCCTGGGTCCGCCGCAGAAAGGGAACTGCGATGTTCCAGGAGCCCAGACGGCACAAAGCGTCAACCGTCACGGCAGGCCATGCATCGTAGGCGCCCATCGGTCCATGATCGGGGCGGTCAGAGATCGTCGCTGCCACGTCGAGTTGAGATTGCGCGCGCATCCAGTTTTCCATCAACAGTTCGCGTTGAACGAAGTCAACCATTTCACGGCAAACGTTGGGCGGCAGGTCTGCAGCCAGGAAATGGCCGACAGTGGCGAAGTCGTAGCAGTGGCGCATCTCCACCCGTGTTCCATCGCGGTGCAGGCTTGCCCATACGCCCTTTCCTGGTTCGTAGAGCGTCATGACTGCCTTGAACATGACGTCTGCGTCGAGGCGTAACTGTCGGGCTTCGGCGCCGTCGCCATTCTCATCGAGAATCTCGGCAAGCTCCCGCATCATCCACACATTGGCGGAGTTGAACGAAGGAACTTTGTTGATGTAGGTAGGCACACATTCCAGCAGATTGAGAGCGCCACCGTAATCAGCAAGCTGGTCTGTAGG
>DATLKS010000148.1:0-2489 GCA_035538255.1 Terriglobales bacterium | reverse complement strand
CGATCGGCGAGGAACCCACGACGGCAACTCCCCTGGCCTGTGCCCAGTCGATGAATTCGCGCGTCGAACAGCGAATGAGCGCTTGTGAAAATAACGAACCCATGGTCGCTCGCACAGCGGCGGGATCGTAGGGGTCGCAATCAACACCGAGGATGAAAATGCCGCTCACGCCCGCTGCTTCGGCCGTCCGAACCATGGTTCCTAAATTTCCGGGGGACTCGATGGATTCGACCGCTAACCAGAGAGAGTTTGGTTCTACCCGCACACTAGTCAAATGAATCCATTGCTGCCGCAGTACGGCACCGATTCCCTGCGGTTCGGCGGCCTGCGTCAAGTCGCGATAGAGCTGGTGGGAAAGGCGCACGCCCGAGATGCCACGCTTGCGGAGTCTGCGGGCAAGCTTCTGTCCGAATGGATTCGATAGCACGGAGCACTTTTGTCCAAATTACGAATCGCAAAATGGGCGCAAAAAAAGCCGAGCCTCTGCTAAGTTGAGATTGGGTTCTGGCAAGAACCAATCCAGACTTAGGAGGCTCAGCAGTGAATCGATTCTGTAGCATTTTCTCACAGATCCTGCAGCTCTTTTCGCGTTGGGAATTCGAAGCTGCGGTGCGCCAACACAAAGCCGAACGCCACGCCAGGGGCTTCAGCTGCTGGGGGCAATTCGTGGGCATGCTGTTTTGTCAATTGGGCCGGGCACAATCGCTGCGTGAAATTTGCGGTGGCCTGGCGGCCAGCGAAGGAAAATTAAAACACTTGGGATTGCCGACCGCCCCGGCACGATCGACCTTGTCCTATGCCAACGAACACCGACCGTGGCAGCTGTACCAGAGCGTGTTTCAGCAACTGCTGGAGAGATGTCAGCAGGTGGCGGCCCATGCCCCGGGGAAAAAGAAACGGAAGTTCCGTTTCAAAAACAAGCTGCTGAGTTTAGACGCCACGGTGATTGCCTTGTGCGCCTCGGTCTTTGATTGGGCACAGTTTCGCCGCGCCAAAGGGGCGGTGAAGCTGCATTTGTTGTTGGACCACGATGGGCATCTGCCCTGCTTTGCGGTGGTGACCGAGGGCAAGCAGCATGAAGTGCGCGTGGCACGGCAGTTGCATTTCGCACCGGGAACGATTCTGGTTATCGACCGCGGCTATACCGATTACGAGTGGTTCGCGCGCCTGAGCGAAGAGAGCGTGCATTTTGTGACCCGTTTAAAGGACAACGCTGATTACGGGGTGGTGGAAGAACGGGAAATTCCGCATCGCAAAGGGTTGCTGCGAGATCAGGTGATCTTCTTCTACAAGCTGGCGGGAGCTGGAGGGAACTGTTTCTTTCGCCGCATTGAATACTTGGATGAGGAGCATGAGCAGTTGTTGGTGTTCTTGACCAACCACATGACTCTGGCGGCAGCCACGGTCGCGGCCGTGTACAAGGCACGCTGGGAAATCGAATTGTTTTTTAAGGCCTTGAAGCAAAATCTACGGGTGAAGACGTTCGTGGGAACTTCGGAGAACGCGTTGCAAACGCAGATCTGGACGGCGCTGATCGCCATGCTGCTGATCAAGTACCTGCAACTGCGTGCGACCTTCGGCTGGTCGCTGTCGAACCTGGTAGCCCTGCTGCGCCAGCAACTGTTTGTGTACCGGGATCTGTGGACCTGGATCGACGATCCCTTTCAACCGCCGCCGGCGGTCCCGCCAGGGTTAGAGCAATTGGAGTTAGGGCTCGCTTAAAGTTTGGACAGCAGCCCGAGTTGAAGATGCGCTTTCTTGTCGAATACTTGGATATCGAGAATAAGGAGAGGGTCACAAGTTAGACAGCACCCCTGTCCAGAACAACGATTTTCACTGGCCAACCTGCCCCAAGGCAGGGGTCGGGAAGTCGCATTATGTGCGCTGATTTCAGCGACGGCTAGTCGGTTCGTCGGTTAATTTGGACAGCAGTGTTCGTAGTACAACAACCTTCATGACCAGAACTGTTCGAGCCGTTCTTATTCTCGCTGCTCTCTCGCAGTGCCACTTGCGGGCGCAGGTTCCTACGTTGGATCAAGTCTTGCAGCGCGTCGTCTCTGCTCTGGGCGGCGAGAAGGAGCTTGAGAAGATTCACACCATGACTTTTCGCGGGACTATTGACTTACCGGATTTGAAGGCAAATGGCACAACCGTCGAGTATTTTAAAGAGCCCGATCACTTCGCCGCGGTCACCGACCTCGCCGAGCACGGTACGACCAAACTCGTGTATGACGGGCATGAGTGCTGGCAGATAGATCCTCAGAATGGCATCACTCCCGTGACCGGCGACGATTTGGCCGACATGCAGCGCCGCGCGAACATTCACTGGAACCTCAAGTTGCACGAGTTTTATCCGAACATCCAGATGAAAGGCCGGGAAGTGGTTGAAGGAGAGGATGCATGGAAGCTCGAAGCATCTCTGGGAAACTCTACCTACGATTTCTTCTTCAGTGTGAAAACTGGTTTGCTAGTGCGCTTTGATACAGATC
>DATLKS010000147.1:0-2488 GCA_035538255.1 Terriglobales bacterium | reverse complement strand
CTAACGAACAGCAGATCCCCCGGCGCGCATCAGCGGCTCGACACAATCACTGGCTCGTTGCGCGCCGAGGGATGACATCAGTGTCCGGAGGGATGCGCATAAAAGGTGAGCGATACGCGGACCCCAGTTAGCGGCTCACTTCCGTACAGGGAGGGCGGTGTCAAGGCTTGCCACTCGAGCCTCGTGACGGATCTTCCACTGATCGGGGAGCCAATCTGACAACTCAGTTACTTTCGCATGAGGTAAGTTCATCAAGAGCTGAGTGAAATAGAGCTGTGGATCTACGTCATGTCGCCGGCAGGTGCTGGTTAGGCTGGCCAGGATCGCCGCTGTTCGGCCACCGCGTGGGTTGCCAACGAACAAGGAGTTCTTCCGGTTTAATACCACGCGCTTCATCTCGCGTTCGGAAACATTATTGTCAAGGGACACCGCGCCATCGCGACAGAAAACGGTCAGCTCCGCCCATTGGTTCAGGATATAGTTCACCGCTTCCGCCATGGGATGCTTGGGTAACAGTTGTTCTTTCCAATCCAGAAGCTTCTCCCGCAGCTTGTCTACTACCGGAACCGAGTGCATCTGGCGAAATGCCAGGCGCTCCGCGACAGAAAAATCCTTGGCCCGTCTCTCCACTCGAAACAGAGTGTCGATGAAATCCACGGCTTCCCGCGCAATCTCGGGCGCCACCTTCTCGGCATCAATCACCTTGCGCCGGGCATGCGACCAACAGCCAGCGCGCGTGATCTGATTGCCCGCCACCACGCCGTTGTATCCTCCATAGGCATCGGCCAACAACACTTCGGCGTAGTCTTTCAGAAAGTATTTCGGTCCGTCGCGTCCTCGATTCAAGGTGAAGTCGAAGACGTTGTAGGGATTCGCCTGGTCTCCGACATATACCCACATCCGCGCCGCTTGCGTCTTGCCCACGCGGAGCATAGGCATAATCGTGTCGTCGGTAGCCACCACATGCGACTGCCGCACCCGCTCGCCCATCAACTCATACAAGGGCTTCACCAGATCGGCCACGTCGCCACACCAGATCGATTGCGTCGCCCGCGAGATCTCAAAGCCCTGACGTTCAAAGATGTCTTCCAATCGATAGAGCGGTAAGTAATCCGAAAACTTACTGGTAACGATGTAGGCCAGCAGCCCGGGGCCGGCCATGCCCTTCTCGATGGCCGATTCCGGCTTGGCTGCCACTTCCATCTGCGGATTCTCACCTGCCTTCTCACATCCCGGGCAAGCATACTTCTTACGCCGGTGGTGAATGCGCTCAAAGCGGCCAGGAATGTACTCGATCTGCCAGCTCTGGTCCGTGCCAATCTCTTTGCGCTCGATTCCGCAACAGGGACAGATTCGTTCCTCGGCACTGAGTTCGTGAACATGGGTGGTAACCGGAAGATTTTCGAAGTTGGCGAGATTCCGTCTTCCTGGGCGCCGCTTCACTCGCCGCAACTCATACTCGGGCTCCGCCGGCGCCGGCACATCCTCGGGGTGAATCGGCTTACTCTCCAGCTGCTCGGCAAACTCGAGCAGCGCTTGTGCCATATCGTTGCTAGCCAGCCGATCGGCGCGCGGCCCGTAATACAACTTCTTGTAGCGTTCCAGTTCTAGTTGCAGCCGCAGATTTTCGACATGGAGCTCATTGGCGCGCTGCTTCTGTTGGTCGCGTTCCAGAATCAAGCAACGGAGCAGCGCTTCCAGCGATTCGCGATCTTGGGGAAGATCCTTCAGCTTTGCGTCCACGTCTGGCTTCACTATAGCTGCAAAGCCTGTGGGTTTCTCATGCAGAATAGATTTTTTCTGTGTTTCCCTTATTGGTACTGGGGTAGCGCGGTACTCGCTTCAACTTCGACACATCGATACCGTCGAGCACCATCGCTAACTCACTCGCTCGCAGTTCCACCGAGCGCGCTCCTTCTACCCGCGGTAGCTTGAACACCCCCGATTCTAGCCGCTTGTACCACAATAGGAATCCGTCGCGCTCCCAAACCAGGATTTTTAATCGGTCCCCACGGCGCGAGCGGAAAACGAAAAGGTGGCCATTCTGAGGATCTTGGCCCACCACCGCTCGTACACGCTCGGCCAGTCGGTCGAACCCGCAGCGCATGTCCGTGGCTTCGGTCGCTAACCAGATGCGTGAACTCTGCGCCCGGTCCAGAGTGTGCAAACTCGGCAGCCCGATCATGACCAGGACTCCACGATCGCCAACAATGCCCGCAAGTGACTGGCGTCGAACTCGGGCGGAACCATCAGACTCCGGCCATTACTGAGCCGCACCTCAATCGTGGCTCCCAGCGCGGAGGAGAAGTGCTTCACTCTCAGCTGAGGCTTGGCCACCTGCAGCTCGACGAACTGCGGTCTTACTTGTACTCGTAACCGTTTCTTCCAGTAATGAAACAGAGCTTCCGATACTTGCCGCCCCCGACAAAACCCGGCCACACTCTGTCCGCTGGCTTGCCACTCTGAAACCAGACTCCGCCACTTCTCT
>DATLKS010000146.1:0-3703 GCA_035538255.1 Terriglobales bacterium | reverse complement strand
ATGGTCAATCACTTATGGAAATGCTGCAAACTTCGCTGACTTGACAACGAAGTTGTTTTGCGTAAGATTGGCACTCGCTAAGGGAGAGTGCTAACACAGCCTTAGCGCCCTCCTTGGCGATTCCAATTCTTTTAAGCAGAGGTTCAAGACGATGGCCATAAAGAATCGTCTTTTCCGCGTTCGTCTCTCGACTCCCTACGTCCCGAACTGGCGACGGCGAAGAACGGGCAGCCTGTCATTGCGACAAAGCACCAGCGTCCACCGTACAGCATTCACGACCCCAGTGCCGGACAGCAACCGGACGACCGCTGACTACGCCGGAAAGCTTTACGCGGCAGTGGCCACGTGAATCCACGTTGTCCTGGATCGGGCTTGATTTAGTTGATTTAGAAAACCGGAAGGAGGTTAAAAAAAGATGGCGATCAACTTAACACCGCTGCACGACTGAATTGTCGCGAAGCGGATCGAGGAGAAGGAAACCGTGAAGGGCGGCATCATCGTGCCCGACACGGCAAAGGAGAAACCGCAGGAAGGCGAAGTCGTTGCCGTCGGCGCGGGCAAACTGCACGAGGGCAAACGAATTCCTTTGGATGTCGAGGTCGGCGATCGTGTGCTCTTCGGGAAGTACAGCGGCACGGAAATCAAACTGGAAGACGAAGAGTACTTGATCCTGCGCGAAGACGAAGTTCTCGGCAAACTGCAGCGAGCCGCTAAGGCCGCTTCTGCGAAACGATAACCCTCTCCTCTCCCTGCTGAACGAGAAACCCGGGAGAGCCGGAAAACAAATTTCAAAAGAATCGAAGGAGGTACAGCAGTCATGGCAGCAAAGCAGATTGTGACCGGCGAAAATTCCCGCCAGTCCATTTTGCGGGGCGTTAACCTTTTGGCGGACGCCGTCAAGATCACGCTCGGCCCGAAGGGCCGCAACGCAGTGATCGAAAAGAAATTCGGCGCGCCCGTCATCACTAAGGATGGCGTCACCGTAGCGAAGGAAATTGAACTGAAGGATTCGCTCGAAAACATGGGCGCACAGATGGTGCGCGAAGTCGCTTCTAAGACCAGTGATGTCGCAGGAGACGGAACGACTACCGCGACCGTGCTTGCTCAGGCCATCTTCCGCGAGGGCGTGAAGACAGTGGCGGCTGGCGCAAGTCCGATGGCGCTCAAGCGCGGCATCGAGAAGGCCGTCGAAGTCGCGGTTGAAGAGGTCAAGAAACTGCACAAGGATGTGAAAGGCGACATGATCGCCCAAGTGGGGACGATAAGCGCCAATAATGACAAACAAATCGGCAATATCATCGCCGAGGCCATGAAAAAGGTCGGCAAGGACGGCGTCATCACCGTCGAAGAATCCAAAACGATGGAGACGCAACTGGAGGTAGTCGAAGGTATGCAGTTCGACCGCGGCTATCTCTCGCCTTACTTCGTAACGGACCCTGAGCGGATGGAGTGTGTGCTCGAAGATGCACGCATCCTGATCCACGAAAAGAAAATCAGCTCGATGAAGGATCTTTTGCCGCTTCTTGAGGAAATCGCCAAGACCAGCAAGCCGTTGCTGGTCGTTGCGGAAGAAGTGGAAGGCGAAGCGTTGGCGACTCTTGTCGTCAACAAACTGCGCGGTACGTTGCAGTGCTGCGCCGTGAAGGCGCCCGGCTTCGGTGATCGACGCAAGGCCATGCTCGAAGACATCGCCATTCTGACCGGCGGGAAGGCCATCACCGAGGACCTGGGCATCAAGCTTGAAAACGTGAAGCTGGAAGACCTCGGCAAAGCCAAGAAGATCACCATCGACAAAGACAACACGACCATTGTCGAGGGTGCTGGCAAGGCCAGCGCCATCGAAGGTCGCGTCAAGCAGATCCGCACTCAGATCGAGGAAACCACGTCGGACTACGACAAGGAGAAGCTGCAGGAGCGACTGGCCAAGCTCGTGGGCGGTGTCGCGGTGATCAAGGTTGGCGCAGCTACCGAGACCGAGCTGAAGGAGAAGAAGGCTCGTGTCGAGGATGCGATGCATGCGACCCGTGCAGCCGTTGAGGAAGGCATCGTACCTGGTGGTGGCGTGGCGCTGCTTCGCTGCATCCCGGCTCTGGAAAAACTGAAGGTCGAGGAAGACGAAGCGATTGGTGTGAACATCGTCAAGCGCGCTTTGGAGGAGCCTCTCCAGCAAATTGCGCAGAATGCTGGAGTGGAAGGAGCCGTTGTCGTTGGCCGCATTCGCGAGTCCAAGGAAGAACACTTCGGCTACAACGCGGAAACCGGTGAGTATGGCGATCTAGTGAAGATGGGCGTGATCGACCCGGCGAAGGTCACACGCCTGGCTCTGCAGAACGCGGCTTCGGTCTCAGCTCTCATGCTTACGACCGAAGCGCTCGTGGCAGAAATAAAGGAAGAAGAGAAGAAGGCCGCGGCTGCAGGCGTTCCCGGCGGAGGGATGTACTAAAGCATCCTAACGCAGCGCCGGCGGGGCACCTCGACCTGTCCGGGGTGCCCCGAGGAATAAAAATACACAATACATGGCGTGCTACCGATCGGGAGAGGATCCGTGTGCACTGCCGAACTCAAAAAAACTTAGGGGGAACGATATGAGGCGCGTTTCGATCTTGCTTCTTGTGCTCGGCTTTTTTGCGATTGGCGGATTCGCCCAGACTCCTAACAACGACAGGGTGCAGAACCTTCGCAACTGTTTGGCGGGCTTTGCGGACTGTGATCGTTCCCTGCTGACAAGCACGGAGGCCAAGCAAATCGATGAAATGCAGCGTGATCGTAACCTCTGGGAATGTCTTCGGGGGTATGGCGGTTGCGACCGTTCGCTGCTGAACGAAGGGGAGTCGAAGGAAGTAGCGGAGGCGGAACGCCTTCGGAACCTCCTGGCCTGCGAAACCACCCTAGGAATCTGTAACAAGTCGTTGCTGACGCCATCCGAGGCGGACCAGGTTGCAAAGCTCGAAAAAGAACTGAATCTATTGCACTGCAAAACCGGAGCGGGAATTTGTGATCGGTCCTTGCTAAGTCAATCGGAGAAGGAAGAAGTTGGCAGCCTCGAACATGAGCGCAATCTTCTAGCCTGTCAAACTGGAGACGGTCTGTGCGACAAGTCGTTGCTAACACCCTCGGATTCGAAGCAGGTTGCCACTGCGCAGCATCGCCTGAATCTTCTGGCATGCAAGACGGGCGAAGGCTACTGCGACGACGCCCTCCTCGATCCCGCGGAGATCAAAGAAGTTGCTGAAGCCAAACGTCACCGGAACGCCTTGGCGTGCGAGACGGGGTGGGGAATCTGTGATCACTCGCTGTTGAATTCTGAAGAGGCAAAGCAGAACGGCTCGAAGCCATCATCGTGACTCGGCTGATGACGCCCGGAGGCGGGAGATGCCCAAAACGAAGCAGTTGAGTGTTTTCTGTGAAAACCGTCCCGGCAGCTTAGCCCATGTGGCTAGAGTACTCGGCGATGCGAAGGTCAACATCTTGGCCTTTTGCATGGGCACAGGAAGCGGTGGTGATGTGCACCTGATCGTGGACGACTCAAACAAGGCCAAGAAGGCCTTAAGTGCGTTGGGAGTGACCTATAAGGAGGCCGATGTCCTGTATCAGGAACTGCCAAACGTCGCCGGCGCACTGGGCTATTTCGCAGGAAAGTTGGCCAACAAGGAGATCAACGTCACGTCGGGCTGGGGGACCACACTGAAGGGGTCGAAAACTG
>DATLKS010000145.1:0-8883 GCA_035538255.1 Terriglobales bacterium | reverse complement strand
GATGGTTGCGAATCCAAATTCCAATGCTAATCGCAAGCACAGCAATCAGAAGTACAGCTGTTGATATCAGTACACTCCTCCATTTGCGTTTGGCCTGAGGGGCGGGATAGGTCGTCAGTTGTCCGGAGTCGCTCTCTTCTTTCAGCTCTTCCAAGGCAACAGCTAAATCGGCGACACTTCTCAGCCGGCGTTCAGGATCTTTCCGCAGGCACCTGCCGATTGCGCGCTCGAGTTCCCACGGAACCGTGGGAGCGAGCTCACGAAGTGGCCTCGGTTCGTTGTGCAAAATCGCGGCGGCAACATCCGCAGGAGTCTTTCCCTGAAAGGCGCGTCTTCTTGCCAGCATTTCGTAGAGGATTGCGCCCAGAGAAAACATATCCGAACGCTGATCCACGGCCTGGGCCCGCACCTGCTCGGGCGACATATAGGCGAGGGTCCCCAGAACGACTCCGGCATCGGTATCGGGAGAAGTTCGGGCTTCTTGATCGAATCCCACCGGCTTCCATTTGGCCAGACCGAAATCCAGAATCTTGACGCGTTCCGGTGTAGCAATAATGAAGATGTTTTCCGGCTTGAGATCGCGATGGATGATGCCCTTGTCATGCGCAGCAGCCAGGCCGTGCGCGATTTGAAGCCCATAATCAATTACTTTAGGAACCGGCAAAGCTCCACGATTCAATGACTCACGAAGCGTGCAGCCCTCCAACAGTTCGGAGACGATATAAGGCTGATCCTCATGCCATCCCAATTGATAAATAGCCAGAATGTTCGGATGATTAAGAGCCGCGGCTGCGCGCGCTTCCTGCTCAAAGCGATGTAAGCGTTCCCGATTGGGGCAAAGGTCGGCCGGCAGGACCTTGATGGCGACCTCTCGCTTTAAATGCTTGTCCCGTGCACGATAAACCTCTCCCATTCCGCCGGCGCCCAGGAGGGATATGACCTCGAAATGGTCGAGCACGGTTCCGGGGGTCAGGTACCGGCTCGGAACTATGCTGGAGGGAAGTACACCACCTGAGCTGTCAGAAGATGCCACAAGAGACTCGACGTGCTTGCGCAGCTCGCCATCTTCAGCGCAGACGCGTTCGAGATAGGCGGAGCGCTCCGCGGGCTGAAGCTCGAGTGCGTTGTAAACAACCTCGCGCACACGCGCCCAGCGCTCCGGGGTCATCTCGCTTTGGGATTTTGCCGCTTCAGGAGACACTGCTTATTCCTGCCGCTCTCGCCTGCTTGCTGCGTTTCGAGATCTCGTGCTGTAACCACACGCGAGCGGTTATCCAATCGCGCTTCACGGTGGCCGGCGATAGCCCAAGCACGTCGGACGTGTCCTCAATCGAAAGGCCCGCGAAGAATCGCAGCTCTACGATTCTGCATTGGCGGGCATCGAGATTTGCCAGACGAGTCAACGCCGCATCGAGAGCGAGGAGATCCAGGTTGCGTGCGGGAATTGCCATCATCTCCGGCTGCAATTCCAGCTTGATGCATCCCGCCCGCTTCTTTGCCTGTTTCTCCCGTGCATGGTCGACCAGGACCTGTCGCATGATCCCGGCTGCCAGCGCAAAGAAGTGATTGCGGTCGTTGATTGCAGGCGTGCGGCGCTGTGCCAGCCGCAAGTAGGCCTCGTGAACCAGGGATGTGGTTTCTATGCTGTGGTTTGGTCGTTCACCGCGCAGCCGGTAATGCGCCAGGCGACGCAGCTCGGCGTATACCAGTGGAAGGAGGGACTTGAGCGCTTCCTGATCGCCGCTTACCCATCGACTCAACAACTGAGTCAGTTCGTCCCGGCGCTCCTCACCACTGGAAGACATAGCTGTGTGGGCACAGAAGATAGCCTTGTAAGTGCCTGCAGTCAAATGAATTCGCAACCAAGACAGATTCAGTCAGCATCGCCCGCCGTAGGGATGCTAATGGTCTTTGAGCCAGTTTTCGAGCAATTGCCGTTTATGTCAGCAGAACGCAATTCACAACTCTTCGAAGCTGGAGGATTCATGCCAACCAAGCATTTCGCAAAAACACCCTTCACCCTTGCTACGGCGCTTCTGGTATGCCTCTGCGCGGCACAAAATTTACACGCACAAGGGCACTGCACTTCTATCGGGGGCACAGTGATGACGAATTTGGGAGCGGTCGATAACTTTACCACGCTAGGCGTGGCGCATGGCGGCCTCGAAGGCGCAGTGGCTGCCACGATCATCAGCGTTGTGCCGGGTCCTCGCGACACTATCCTTTTCACCGTGCAGCACCACTTCGTTACTCAGGATGGAGACAACATCCTGGTCGATCCCGCCACGGCGACAACGAAACTGGTCGCGCCTGGTCTCTACGCGATCCTCGATTATCCGGTTCAGATTAAAGGCGGGACCGGCAAGTTCGCCGGAGCAAAGGGCGAGTTCAACAATATTGGTGCGGTCGAGCTGAACTCCGATGGCGTTACCGGCAAGACTGTCTTTCGTTATTCGGGCCACGTCTGCTTCGCAATGCCGGAGAGCCATGACTGATCGCGAAGTATGGAAATGGCGAACTTCATCTGAGGAGCACGGAGTCTAAAGGAGTCTCAGTGGAACGAGCCCCCGCCAGGCGAGGCTCCTTATCCAACTTGGGTTCGCTTAGGACCTTTGTGGCGCCTGCGATAATGCGGTGCATGCAACGAACGACAGCAGTCCTTTGGCTCCTTTTATGGTCCAGCGCGGCGTCTCCTCAGACGCCCTCTTGCGAGAAGCTGGCGACATTGGTTCTGCCACAGGCGAAGATTACGTCTGCGCAGACTGTGGCAGCCGGCGCCTTTCCCGTTCCGGCGAATTTGCCTCCCTGGCTTGCGGGTGCTGCGTCGCTTTTCCAGTCGCTTCCGGCATTCTGCCGCGCAACTGCCGAGGCTCATCCCAGCGCCGACTCGGATATCAAGATCGAGGTCTGGATGCCGCTCACCGGCTGGAACGGCAGATTCCAGGGACTAGGCAACGGAGGTTTCGCCGGGCAGATCGACTATAGAGGAATGGCCATCGCGTTGAGCCACGGCTACGCGAATGCCGCAACCGACACCGGTCATTCCGGAAATGCAACCGATGCGGCCTGGGCGCTCGGCCATCCGGAGAAGATCATCGACTTCGGTTATCGCGGAATTCACCAGATGACGCAGATCGGCAAAGCGACGGTCAATGCGTTTTACGCAAGCGAGCCAAAGCATTCCTATTTTGGGAGCTGCTCGAACGGCGGCCGTCAGGCGCTGATGGAAACGCAGCGCTTCCCCGAAGACTATGACGGCATCTTAGCCGGAGCTCCCGCGAACTACTGGACACATCTGCTGGCAAGTGCGCTGTGGGACGCGCAGGCTACAACACTGGATGCCGCTAGTTACATTCCATCGTCCAAGCTGCCCGCAATCGCCTCTGCGGTAAACGCCGCCTGCGACCTGCAGGACGGAGTGGCCGATGGAATCCTAAACGATCCGCGCGAGTGCCATTTTGACCCCTCGATTCTAGTCTGCAAGAGCGGTGACAACGATCACTGCCTAACTCCTCCGCAGGTGGCCGCTCTAAAGAAGCTTTATCAGGGCGCGCACGACAAGCATGGACGGATCTTTCCTGGATTTCTGCCAGGCGCAGAAGTGGGTGAAGGAGGATGGGCGACCTGGATTACCGGCGCCGCTCCGGGACGCGCTCTGCTCTTCGCTTTTGGCAATGGCTACTTCTCTGACATCGTCTACGACAAGGCTGATTGGAACTACAAAACGGCAGACCTGAGCCAAGCAACCAAGGCCGCAGATGAGAAAACGGCCAAAATTTTGAACGCCACTGACCCTGATCTCACGGCGTTTAGGAGCAGAGGCGGCAAGCTCATCGTCTACCACGGCTGGAACGATCCCGCGATCTCGGCGCTCAACACCATTGACTATTACAAACAGGTGCTGAACAAAATGGGCACGCAGAACGCGGAGTCATTTCTGCGGCTGTACATGGTGCCCGGCATGCAACACTGCGGCGGTGGTCCGGGACCTTCAGCTTTCGATGCACGCGCCCCGCACGACTCTCAACACGATGCTCGGCTGGCGCTTGAAGATTGGGTTGAGAAAGGTGTCGCTCCATCGAAAATGATCGCGACAAAGTACGCTGGTGCCGATCCATCGAACGAGGTAAAGATGACTCGTCCATTGTGCCCATATCCGGAAGTCGCAAAGTACAAGGGTGCAGGCGACCCCAACCACGCGGAGAATTTCGAGTGTGTGGCGGGTGCGAAATGATGTCGCAATTTGGCGATTACCACCATCCCAACACCCTCCACCAAAGCAGTCCGAGTCCCAACCATAGAACCAGGTTCACGAGTGAAACCAAAAATCCTATCTTCCACCACGTGCCCTGCGACACATAGCCACCGCCAAAATAGACTGCTGCGGAGCCAGTTCCGAAATGGGTAATGCCGGCATTCAGATTCGAGAAGTACGCCAATGGCAATGCGGCGAGCAGCGGATGCACGCCGCTGGCCAGAGCCGCAGCCAGGAATGCAGGATAGAGCGCTGTCACCTGCGCCGTCATGCTGGCGAAGCTGTAGTGGATGTAAAGATAAAGGAGCATGAGCACCACGAGCGCTGTGAGCCAGAACCAGCCTTGTATACGGTGGAAAGCCGCTCTGGAAAGCACATCGACGATGCCGGCCTGCTGCAGAGCATCGGCCATGCCGATGAGGGCGCCAAACCAGATCAGGGCATCCCAGGCTTTGCGTTCCGAGAGGAGATCCTCCCAGGAGACGACTCCGCTGACGAGCAGAGTACAGAGACCAGCCAGAGCCACAATAGCATTGGGCATTCGGTGCCACGGCGACGTTATCCATCCTGCTATGACCAGCAGCAGAACAGCGATTAGCCAGCGTTCGTTACGGCTGGTCCTTCCCATTTTGATAAGTTGATCTCGGGCTAGTATGCGCGCCTGTCCCGTGTCCCGCACTCCCGGTGGATGCACCCGATATAGGAACCACGGCACAATCACCAGAGCCGCCACACCAGGAACGCTGGCGCCGATCGCCCATCGCAGCCAGGTGAGATCAATGTGGGCAATCTGGCGCGCGAAGTCTGCAATCAGAGGATTTGAGGCCATGCCGGTGAGGAACATCGCCGAAGCGACATAAGTCGTGTGGAATCCGATGAGGATGAGAAAGGCGCCTAGCTCGTTTCTCCTGCCTCCAGGTTCTGAGCCGAGCGCCTTCGCAATACTCTGAACAATGGGATAGACGATGCCGCCGCCACGAGCCGTGTCTGAAGGAATGAACGGCGCCAGCACCGCGTCGGAGGCAGCAACAGAGTAACCAAGAGTGAGCGAGTTGTGGCCAAAACTGCGGATGAACAAATAGGCCACGCGCATGCCGAAGCCCGTGCTAATCACTGCTCTGGAAAACAAGAAAGCAGTAAAGATCAGCCACACGGTGGTGTTGCTGTATCCGGCGTAGATCTGACTGGGAGTGAGCGTCCTGGTCAGTGCCAACAGTGCGAGCGTCACCAGTGTGCTCACACCCATCGGGACTGGGTGCGCGACCAGCGCAATGACGGTGGCAACGAAAACGGCCAGCAGATGCCGCTGTCCCGAATTGAGATTTGTCAGCGGAAGAAAATAGAGCAGCAGGCCGGGAATCAGGACGATTGCCCAGCGCCAAATCACACTCGGGCAAGTTTTATCCAGCTTTGGCTTCGCAGGTGGTGGGGCTATAGTAGCCATTCGCCTAGTGCCGCTCCGCTTACATTCGGTGCGGAAGGATTATCTCGTCTAGCTCTCGATACTGGAAATCGGAATCTGCGACCACAACTGATTAAGAGGTGGGATTCCGTTCGCTTCTCTGGATTTTTCAATCCATTCTTGCTTGCGAGAAAGCACTCGCTGTGCCCTAATTTACCCGGTATGGACTCAAGACTCGACACAGCGCCAGTTCCATCAAGCGCGGCGGTGTCGGCGGTTGCGACTGCTCGGCTAGCCACCCGCGCGGAGCGGCTGGTATCGGTTGATCTGCTGCGCGGGGTTGTGATGGTGCTAATGGCCCTCGATCATACCCGGGATTACCTCACCTATGCTCGTTTTGCTCCTGAAGATGTGGCGCACGCAACCCTGTCGCTCTTTTTCACGCGGTGGATTACCCATTTTTGTGCTCCCGTGTTCTGCTTCTTGGCCGGAACTGGCGCATTCCTGTCGAGCCAACGAAAGTCTCGCGAGGAGCTGGTGAGTTTTTTGTGGAGACGCGGACTTCTGCTGGTACTAATGGAAGAAACCGTCCTTACATTCTGCTTCACGTTCTTTCCCTTATTTCCCGGCTTCATCGCGAATGTGATCTGGATGCTGGGCTGGTCGATGGTGTTCCTGGCGCTGCTGGTACGATGGCTCCCGGTTCGAGCGATCGGCATGATCGGGCTGGCCCTGATCGCGGGACACAATTTGTTTGATCCTATTCGCCCAGCACAACTTCACGGCTGGCAACTGCCCTGGAGGGTTTCACACGAGCCTGGCTTCCACGTTTTCACTACTTTTCATGGGATACCGATCATCGGCTTTGTTCTTTATCCACTTGTGCCATGGATCGGAGTGATGGCGGCCGGGTACGCCTTCGCTGCAATCCTGAAGAAGCCCGCGGCTGAAAGACGGCGATGGATGCTCGCGCTCGGTATAGCCTGCGTGCTGCTCTTTATCATCCTCCGTGCTGGACATCTGTATGGCAACCCACCAGCCTCGGCGGACCGTTTCGGACCTCCCTCGAATGGCGACTTCCACCTACAAGCTACCCCGGTGCAATCGGTCGTCGCATTCCTGAATGTGCAGAAGTATCCGCCCAGCCTGCAATTCCTATTGATGACTCTTGGCCCGGCGCTCCTCCTGCTCGCTTATTTCGACCAGTTCACGGCGCAGTCGCTGCGCGGGCGCTTCGAGGGCGTGTTCCTGAATTATGGCCGAGTGCCGATGTTCTACTTCGTCGTGCATATCCTGTTAATTCACGTGCTGGCCGTCTTGGTGGCGCTCGCGTATCACCAGCCGGCGAAGTGGCTACTCACAGGGTTCTTCCTCAATCCGGTCGCGGGCGGCTATGGCCATGGACTTCCATTCATTTATGCGATGTGGTTTATCGTCGTGGCCATTTTGTACGTGCCTTGCAAGTGGTTCGCCGAGCTGAAGGCAACAAAGAAGGATCGCTGGCTGAGCTATCTCTGATACCGATTCGGTCATAGATAAAACCGCCTTCTCACAGTTCTCTAGACGCATTGCCAAACGCGTAGCGATTTCAGAACAGCGGCAAACTCCAAATATTTACAGGTTTATACTGGCTTCAATATGCAAGTTCCGCTGCTCGATCTGAAAGCTCAATATGGCACCATCAAAGCTGAAATTGATGCGGCCATTTCCGAGGTGATGGATTCGCAGCATTTCATCTTGGGACCGAAAGTTGAGCAGTGTGAGGACGCTATTGCTCGATATTGCGGCTGCGCCCATGGCATCGGAATGTCATCTGGCACGGACGCGCTTCTCGCCTGGCTGATGGCCGAGGACATCGGCGCAGGCGACGAAGTGATCACAACTCCCTACACGTTTTTTGCGACTGCGGGTGTAATCGCACGGGTGGGCGCCAGAGCGGTATTCGTCGATGTCGATCCTGTCAGCTACAACATCAATGTTGCACAAATCGCCTCCAAAATTACGAGCCGAACTCGCGCCATCATTCCCGTCCATCTCTACGGCCAGATGGCCGATATGTATGCGGTAATGAAAGTCGCTGACAAGAACGGCGTGGTAGTGATCGAGGATGCGGCCCAAGCGATCGGAGCAGAGGACAAAGGTAGGCGCGCAGGCACGACTGGCCACTATGGATGTTTTTCTTTCTTTCCCTCAAAAAACCTTGGAGCTGCGGGCGATGCTGGAATGGTCGTCACAAACGACGTTCAACGTGCCGAGAGACTGCGCTGCATTCGAGTGCACGGATCGAAGCCGAAGTACTATCACCGCGTCGTTGGGGCGAATTTCCGTCTGGACGCGCTGCAGGCGGCGATCCTCTCGGTCAAAATGCCGCACTTGGATAACTGGACAGCGGCTCGGCAGCACAACGCGCAGCGATATGATCGTCTCTTCGAAGGCACTGGCTTGCCAATTCAACTGCCGAAGGTCACGACAGATCGCCACATCTTCAATCAATACGTCATCCGCGTGCGCGAGCGGCATGCATTACAGGCATTCTTAAAGGCTGAGGGAGTCAGCACAGAGATTTACTATCCAGTGCCGTTGCATCTGCAGGAATGCTTCGCTTATCTGGGATATCAAGCTGGCGATTTTCCCGAAAGTGAACGTGCGGCCAGGGAGACACTGGCGCTGCCGATTTATCCAGAACTCAGTGAAGCCCAGGCCCGCTTCGTTGTCGATTGCGTCGTGAGGTACTTCTCGAACCCGGAGAGGCATCATGGACAACGTACACAACAAACAGCTCGGGTCTGATTCGAGTCTCCCCCGCGCATCCCTCCGAATTGTGAAACATCAAAAGAAAAGCTTCACGACCTGCGGGGAAGCATGCGCGTGGAGTTCAAGATGAAAGCCAACTCGGAACTGACATGAATAAAAGCAGCCAGCAGAGGATTCAGGAATCCAAGTGCGGCAAGAACGATGCCGGCGGCGTCCACGGCCAGCGTACCGTAGAAATTTTGCATGATTACGCCGCGACACTTGCGTGCAATCCTAAGCGCCTCGACAAATTTGGAAAGGTCGTTTCCGATTAGTGCAACGTCGGCGCTCTCGCGAGCTACATCGGTTCCGGAACCCATAGCCACGCCAATACTCGCTTCGGCCAGAGCGGGTGCATCGTTGATGCCATCACCCACCATTGCGACGGTCTGCCTGGTCTGAACGACCTCGCGAACGTGCTGCAATTTCCGTT
>DATLKS010000144.1:0-4387 GCA_035538255.1 Terriglobales bacterium | reverse complement strand
AGTTCCGCATGGCGCTTGAGCTGGCGATACTCACCGTGGATCGGCACAAAGTATCTCGGACGCACGAGATTGATGAGCAGCCGAAGCTCTTCCTGGCTGGCGTGTCCGCTCACGTGTACGGGGGCTCCGGAGCCGTCTTCGTAAATGACGTGCGCGTTGCGCCGGTAGAGGTGATCGATCATGCGATAGATCGCCTTTTCGTTGCCGGGGATGATGCGCGACGAGAGGATAACGGTATCCCCCGGCTCGATCTTTGCGTGCTTATGGTTATCTACCGCAGCGCGCGACAGCGCGGACATTGGTTCGCCCTGCGTGCCGCTGATGAGCACGCAGACCCGTTCCGGATTGAAATCGCGAATCTGCCCAGGATGGATCAGAGTGCCTTCGGGAATATTGAGGTAGCCGAGATCGATTGCGATTTCCGCTGCTTCGTTCATCGAACGCCCGATGAGCGCCAGCTTGCGTCCGTGCTCAAAGGCCATGTCCGCGACGAGCTTCATGCGATGAATCGAAGACGAGAAGCAGGAGACGAACAGCCTCCGCTTCGTCCGCGTGAATACCTCTTCAAAACGGGGGCGGACTGCGCGCTCACTGGGCGTATATCCAGGACGCTCAACATTCGTCGAGTCTTGGAGTAAGAGCAGCACGCGCTCTTTGCCATATTCCGCGAACTGATGCAGATCGAAGAGGCTTCCGTCAGTAGGCGTGGGATCAACCTTGAAGTCGCCGGAATGAATAATGACGCCCAGCGGCGTGTGAATCGCAAGCGCCACGCAATCCACCAGGCTGTGCGTGACGCGGACCGGATGAATCAGAAATGGCCCGATGCGGAAGCGCTCGTTTGGTTCGATTTCGTTCAGCACCGCCGAATCGAGCAAGCCGTGTTCTTCCAGCTTGCCTTCCACTAGCGCCAGCGTGAACTCAGTTCCGTAAACGGGAAGGTTTAGCTCGGAGAGAATCCAGGGGAGGCCGCCGATGTGATCTTCATGTCCATGCGTGAGCAGGATAGCGCGAACCTTGTCGCGGTTTTCGAGCAGGTAGCTGATGTCGGGGACAACGATGTCCACGCCAAGCAGCTCAGATTCGGGAAACATCAGGCCCGCATCGATGACCACGATGTCGTCACCCCAACGCAGAGCCATGCAGTTCATGCCGAACTCGCCTAACCCGCCAAGCGGCACGACCTGAAGTTTTCCGGGAATCATCGAGAGTCGATGCTAGCACGTGAAGCAGGGCACAGGGGACAGGGAAGAGACGACAGGAACGAAAACTGCTCATTTATGACCAGCCTCTCTATCCCCTGTTCCCTGCAACCTGTTGCCTCTATAATCGAGACCAGTTCCCGCCATGGCTTATCAGGTCCTCGCCCGAAAGTATCGTCCTCAGAAATTTTCCGATGTGATTGGGCAGGAGCACGTAACGCGTACTCTGCAGAACGCAATTGCGCAGCAACGCATCGCGCATGGATACATCTTCAGCGGCCACCGTGGCATTGGTAAAACGACGATTGCGCGTATCCTCGCGATGGCGCTGAATTGCCGCTCGTCTGAAAAGCCGGTAGCCGAGCCTTGCGGCATCTGTGATTCCTGCCAGGAGATCAGGGCGGGAAGTTCGGTCGATGTGATCGAGATCGACGCGGCCACCAATCGTGGCATCGACGAGATCCGCGAGCTGCGAGATGCCGCGCGGTATCGTCCGGCGCGCGATCGTTACAAGATTTACATCCTCGACGAAGCTCATCAGATCACCGATGCGGCTTTCAATGCGCTGCTGAAAACTTTGGAAGAGCCACCGCCGCACATCGTCTTCATGATGGCCACCACGCAGCCAGAGGACATTCCGCAGACCATCCGCTCGCGCTGTCAGCATTTCAGCTTCCAGGCTGTTCGCTTCGAAGAAATAACCAACCAACTGCGCGACATAGCGAAGCAGGAAAAGATCGACGCCGAAGAGGACGCTCTGGCAGCACTCGCCGAAGCCGGCGACGGTTCGATGCGCGACGCGCTCTCGATCATGGATCAGGCGATTGCCTGCTGCGCAGTCTTCGACGGAGCTTCGGGAGCGAAGCTGACTGCCAAACAGGTGCGCGACCTGATGGGCACGGTCTCGTCCGAGGTGCTGGTGCAGGCGATGGCGTGTGTGCACCGCAACTCCAGCGAGGACTTGCTGAAACTGCTCGATCGGCTGATGACCGAAGGGCAGAGTCCCTCCCATTTCGCTAAACAGCTTGTGCGCTTCTTGCGGAATGCCGTGGTCGCGAAGGTTGCGGGCGATGATTCGCCTTTGCTGCAGATTTCTTCAGACGAGCGGAAGAAGGTCGCAAGCATCGCGGCTTTGTTTTCGGAAGAAGACCTCACGCGGTTCTTGAACATTACGCTACGAATCCATGAGGAGCTTGGATATAAGCAGGAGCAACGATTCCATCTTGAGCTCGGCATGCTGAAGATGGTGCATGCACATCGTCTGCTGCCGCTGGAAGAGATTCTGAGTCAAGCCGGCGGCACAGGGCTAACGCCTTCAGCACCAGGAGTGCGAACTTCGACTGTGGCAACTAGCCCCAAGCCTGGCGAGCAACGAGCACCCGCTTTGAGTGCCTCGCGCTCTGCCTCAGCCTCGCCTTTTCCGCCGAGCCCGACTTCTTCGCCCAGCCGAACACAGGTTTCGCCGTTCGAGGCGGATCGTCTGCGCAAGGTGCGGTCCTCTGAGCCGGAGATGTCTGTTCAAGCTTCAGCTTCCGTGTTTGCCGGCGCGCCACAGTTTATGTCTGCCCCTGCAGCCGCGGTCTCTTTCTCATCGGCTGCAACTGCGGTGGTGGAAGCGCCGGAGGAATTGCCCCCAGCGGCCGGGCCAGAGCCCGTCAGTGTTGAAGCGCTGCGGTCTGCCTTGATCGGAGTTCTTGAAGCACAGAGTCAGGACACGGCTGCCGATCTGCTGGCGCGAGGGGAATGGAAATTCGAGGGGAATCAGCTTAGCTTGCGCCTGCCGCTCTCAGAGAAAGTGATTGATCTCAGCTTGAGTGTCGATGCACGGCGTTTGCTTACGCAGGAGGCGAGTCGCCTCTGCGGTCGCATGATCAAGCTGAACGTCTTCGGTGGGGCGACAGCGCAGAGTGCTTCGGTAGGACGTGTAGGCAGTGGTAATGGCATTGCCAATGGAACCGGCGGGGCGCGGCAACGCGCTGCTGAGGATCCGATTGTGCAGCGCATGCAGCAGAAGTTTGGCGCCGAAGTTCGGACGGTGGTCGACTTGCGGCAGAAGAAGTGACACTGGAGAGCGGCCAAGGAATGGAATTTAATCCTAAGGACTTGTTGGCTCAGGCGCAGCGTGCGTCGCTGGAGATACAGGAGAAGATGCGCGCGACTGTGGTGGAGGCCTCATCGGGCGGCGGCACTGTCACCGTAAAGATGAACGGGCAGAAGCAAGTCTTGTCGGTCAAGATCGATCCTGAGGCGGTGAAATCGGGAGACGTTGAGATGCTGCAGGACCTGATCACCGCGGCCGTGAACGAAGCCGCCCGCAAGGTGGATGGAACCATGCAGTCCACGCTTGGCACCATGCTCGGCGGAATGAATGTCCCAGGGTTGTTCTGACAGAACCGCCGGCGGTAGCCGGTGGGTCGGAGGTGGCCGGACAGCCGGCTCCGAGTCACACCATACCTACACCGAAGCATCCTGAAAGCGCAGACGCAACAAACGCAGCTGCCCCACCGGCTACTGCCGGCGGTTCCGTGAGGGAACGTTGTCGAAATTCGCAGAGCCGATGGCGCGGCTCATTGATGAGCTCAAGAAGCTGCCCGGAATAGGCGGCAAGACAGCGCAGCGGCTCGCCTTTCACATCCTGCGTGCCAGCAATGACGACGCGGAGCTACTGGCTGAAGCCATTCGGCAGGTGAAGGCCAGTCTTCACCTCTGTTCAATCTGCAGCAACATCACTGACATCGATCCGTGCGTTTATTGCAGTAGCGCGACGCGAAACCAGCGTCTCGTTTGCGTCGTGGAGGAGCCTACGAACATTGCAGCGATTGAGAAAACGCGTAGCTACAATGGGGTGTACCACGTACTGCACGGAGCGTTGTCACCGCTGCACGGAATCGGGCCGGAGCACCTTCGGCTGACCAGCCTCGCGAAACGAGTCGAACGCGGTGACGTGGATGAGCTGATCATTGCTACCAATCCCACCATAGAGGGTGAGGCGACAGCCGTTTACATCTCCCGCATGCTGAAGGATTCAGCAGTGAAACTCACCCGAATTGCCACTGGCATTCCCGCGGGCAGCGATATCGAATATGCCGACGAAGTCACGATGGCCAAGGCCTTGGAGGGAAGAAGGGAATTGTAGTTAGTGATGCTCGCCTCCGGTCCAGGTGGGGTTCACATCGCTCTTCTGC
>DATLKS010000143.1:0-3179 GCA_035538255.1 Terriglobales bacterium | reverse complement strand
AGGAGCACAGTTTCGACGAGATTGTTGGCAATAGTCCAGCCCTGCTGGCGCTTTTGCAAAAGGTGGAAATGGCAGCCCCTACCGATGCCACGGTTCTACTGCACGGGGAAACCGGTACCGGAAAAGAGCTGATAGCACGGGCGATTCACTTCCGCAGCGCGCGCAAGGCCCGAGCTATGGTCACCGTAAACTGCGGAGCAATTCCTGCGGGTCTGGTGGAGAGCGAGCTTTTCGGTCATGTAAAAGGAGCCTTCACCGGTGCTCTCCACGATGTCCACGGACGCTTCGAGCTCGCCGACGGCAGCACGCTCTTCCTGGATGAAGTTGGGGAACTTCCCCTGGAAACGCAAATCAAGCTCCTGCGTGTTCTGCAAGAGCGCGAGTTCCAAGTTGTAGGCAGCAGCCGAACCACTCGAGTTGATGTCCGGATCATCGCGGCCACGAACCGGAATTTGGAGGAGGACGTCCGTACCGGCCGCTTTCGTTCGGACCTCTTCTATCGGCTGAACGTACTCCCGCTCAACGTGCCACCATTGAGGCAGCGCCGTTCCGATATTCCTCAACTTGTTCTGTTCCTCCTGGGACGCTCATGCCAGAAATTTGGGAAGAAAATCGACGCCGTATCTCAGGACACCCTGGATTATCTGATGAGCTATGACTGGCCGGGGAACATCCGCGAGCTGCAGAACATAATTGAGCGGGGAGTAGTGCTCGCAAATGGTCCGGCTCTCACAGTCGACAAGGTCCTGTTTCCCGTAGCCCAGCACAAGCCAGCGCCGGCTGGATCTGAACCAATTCCCGAGCCGACAGCCGGAAGGGCCGATTCTGGAACTCTCTCCGGACGGCTGACCAAAGAGGTGCCTCGCCCTCCCCGCCCGCTTGAAGAAGTGGAAAGAGACCACATCGCAGCAGCTCTCGAGCACAGCCTGGGAATAATCGACGGGCCGAAGGGGGCGGCGAAGATTCTTGAACTCCATCCTAGCACTCTCCGTGCGCGAATGAAGAAACTCGGCATCGAGCGCCTCCGCTACTCAAATGTGTGACCGCCCATTCATAAAGTACCCCCCTGTATTACTAACCCCAAAAGTGTTTTCAGTTTGCGAAGATTTTTCGATGTCCATGGCTAGCTAAAGCCTGTCGTAAAAATTACACGTTGCAGAACCCCGATTCTTGCGGGAGCCCCGGTTTTCGCGGGTTCAGAGGGTAGTTTCCCCCTTTGGGGGCCCGCTGGCGGGCCCGCCGGGCCGCTTGCAACTTCAACCGCGGGGCCGCTTGAACCAACACTGGGGGCCCGCGGAGATCGATCCCAGGCGGAGCAGTATCGTCTGCGCGCAGCGGCGCACGGTCGAGAGAGAAGTTGGAAAGCAGAGGGAGACATTCGTCGGGGCCGGCCCGACTCTGTCTTGCTTTCAGGTGCAACCAGAACTTAGCCGGCCTAACAGCAGGGACCATAACTGCGACTGCAGGAACTAAGAGGCGAGATACGTCTAAGCAAGACGCTCGCCCGAGAGGCGAGTCGAGGAACACACGCGTAGGTCGATCCGGAGCGAGGCCCAGAGTGAGGAGGAGGGCAAGGACGAATGCGACGAAGAGCCACGGGGCGTAGCGCTTCATGAGGCGTCGCCCTGGCGCGCTTGCTGCAAGTTGCGCTCTTTATTCATCTCCGCCAATTCTCGCAAGCAGGATTGCAGTTCCTGCCAGGCCGCTACTCCTTCTCGCGTGGCCGCTTCGGCCTCTTTGGGCACATAGTAGCCGGTGGTCTTGCCTTTCTCGCCACGGTAGCTGATCTGCAGGTGGGGCCCGTGCTTGGGCCCTCCGCTCTGGCAATGGCAGCCCGCGCGGCCGCAGGTGCGATAGGTTTCTGACAACGTGCCGAAGATGGCGATTTCGGCCAGACGCTCGATCTGGCCGAGCAAGCGGCGCCGTTGCGCTGCGGATCCTGTGGACTGGGACATGCTGCCTGCTCCTTCGCGGCCGGTTTCCGCTTCTGGTATTCCTGGTAACGTGCAATCGAGAAAAGGTTCTTGCTGATGATGCTCCAACCCACGTAGCGCTGGAAACCACGCTCCCCTTTGTACATGGCGCGCAGCATGGAGAAGCCATGCTTCAAATGGGCGACCGTCGCTTCGCCCCCGGCGCGGAAGTGCAAGCCACGGCGAAACCAGCGCTCCTTCTGTCGTTTCGCTCGCTTCTCCCCCAGCTGTCCGCGTGCCGGCAAAACCACGTGCTTCACCCCCATGGTCTCGGCCGTGCGTTCGTTCTGGGCCGAGAAGAAACCGCGGTCGGCGGCGGCCATCTCCGGAGGTTTCCCAAAGCACTCCTGGTGATGTTGGAGCGCCGGCAGCCAGGACTCGGTATCCGCCTGGTTGCCCGCTACCACCTCGTAGCCGCTCACGATGCCGTTCTCCACTTCGTCCACCCGCACCAGTCGGCCAAACTCGTTGGGCTTGTGGGCCTTGCCTTTGCGGATCACCTGGGTATGAGGCTCGAACAAACTCAGGACTTTCTCTACCGCCTCTTTGCCCAACACTACCCGGTCCTTGGTCTGACGGATGACTTTCTGCGCCAGCGGCAAGAAGTGCTGCAACTGCGACAGCTGGGCGAACACCGCCAACCGGCTGCCCACCACCGGGAGGCGTCCCTTCTGGAACCGCTCCAGCACCTGCTGGGACCGCCGCACCACGCTTCGGGTCAGGCCCAGCAGTTTCTGGTAGCTGGCGCGCATGCGCTCGCGCCCGGCCTCGGTTTTTGACTTGGCGGCGCGGCTGATCTCCAGCAAGCGATACTTCACGGCGCGCGCGTGCTCGATGACTTCCACCGCTCCCGGTTTGCACTCCTGGGCGATCTTGCTCAAGCTGCGGGTAAGCACGCGCATGGAGTCTCCCAGTAACGAGCTGTCGGTTGGATAATGCACGTTGCTCTCAATCACAGTGGTGTCCACCCGAAAGCGTTTTCCCTGCGCGACGCCCTGTTCGCGGGCGATGCCGACGACCCGCCGCAACACCTGCTGGGTAACGTCGGGACCAAGCAAGGCAAAAGTACGGCTGAAGACCGAATGGTCAGGGGTGGGATCGGCGTCGTAGTGGGTGAAGCGGCGATAGAGGAGATTGCTGCGCACTTCGCGTTCGAGGTCGCGAAAACTCCAACCTTTCATGTGCTTGAGGACGCAGCAGCGCAGG
>DATLKS010000142.1:0-4099 GCA_035538255.1 Terriglobales bacterium | reverse complement strand
CAAATTCAGAGCGTAGATCCCGATCAACAGACATTTCGGGAAGTGAACAACCTGGAACAGTGGATCACGAATCAGCAGGAGTACGCGCGCGAGCACATGATTGCATTTCTCTTCGCGATTTTCGCAGCCCTAGCGCTGGGGCTCGCTGCTGTTGGCTTGTACAGCGTCGTCTCTTATTCGGTCGCGCAGCGCAGCGGAGAATTCGGTATTCGCGCTGCCCTAGGCGCACTCCGCAGGGATTTGATGTTGATGGTGTTTCGATCCGCGGCGACGAGCGTGGGCCTGGGGCTATTGGCCGGATTGGCTGCCGTGCTGGCACTGAATCGCGTTTTGGCTAGTTGGATTCAGGGAAGCTCGCGCAGTCCAGGCGTGCTTATTGCGGTGAGTCTTCTCCTGGTCACGGTTGCCGCAATTGCTTGTCTGGTACCGGCAAAGCGCGCATCGTCAATCGATCCCATGGAGGCGCTGCGCTATGAGTAGAAATAACCCTAGGTGACTCTAGAGCTAACTGTCAGCCATGCCTTGGTGGCGCGCTTCGGCGCTCGTCTTTCGTTCCGTCCTGCAGGCTTTCGCCGTGAGCTGACATTCGCGAGCCCGGCTCAGACGGCCTACGGCTCTCAGAAGATCGTCGTTGCCAGGGCGCGGGGACCGCTTTAGCTTCTCTGTCCAAGGAACGGCTAATGTGCGGCAGTTGCGTTCTGCTGTTCTCTTTTTTTAAATTAGTAGACAGAAATAATTCTTCGAATTTGCCGGTTTCAAAGCGAGCTAGTTAGACGCAACTCCACAAAAAGGCCGGTCGCAAATTCTCAAATGATTAGTGTTCAGGATTTAAGCAAAAAATACAGCCGCAACCTTGCCGTCGATCACATTTCCTTCGAAGTTCAAAAGGGAGAGATCGTCGGTTTTCTTGGCCCGAACGGCGCCGGCAAAACCACGACGATGCGCATGCTCACGTGCTTTCTGCCGCCTACGTCGGGTACAGCCAGCGTCGCCGGTTTCGACGTCCTCGAAGAGCCGCTCGAAGTTAAGAGGCGCATCGGTTATCTTCCGGAAACGCCGCCGCTTTATCCCGAGATGGAAACGGATGAATATCTGACGTTCGTTGGCCGCCTCAAGGGTCTATCGAGCGCGGAATTGCCGAAGCGGGTCGACTATGCATGCGAGCGCTGCTCCATAACCGACGTTCGAAAGAAGCTTCTCGGCAAGCTCTCGAAGGGCTACCGGCAGCGCGTGGGACTAGCGCAGGCGATCATTCACAACCCGGACGTGCTGATCCTGGACGAGCCCACGGCGGGGCTCGATCCAAAGCAGATCAACGAAACGCGCGACCTGATCCGCAGCCTGGCTGGCGATCACACCATCATTCTCAGCACGCACATCCTCCCTGAAGTGGAACAAACGTGCGAGAAGGTGATCATCATCAACAAAGGAAAGCTGGTCGCAACGGATTCCGTCGAGAACCTGCAGGCGCGTGCTCGAGGAGCCGAATCCATGCTTGTCGAAGTTGCCGGACGCAACGGCGCTCTGGACTCGGGCACAGTCCGCTCGCGCCTGGAGCGCATTGGCGGGGTCAGCCGCGTGGCGCTCAAGGACACTCGGGACAGCCGCGCCACATTTCAGGTCGAGACACAGAAAGGCTTCATTCGTGGCGATCTGGCGCGCGCAGTGGTCGAGTCCGGCTGGGATCTCAACGAGCTGCGTGCAACGGCAGTAAGCCTGGAAGAGATCTTCCTCCAGCTCACGGCGCAAGGCTCAGACGTGGAAAGCTCAAAACCCGCAGCACAGGTGAAATCAGCATGAGGAATATCTGGATCATCTTCCGCAAAGAAATTCGCAGCTATTTCGTCTCTCCGATCGCTTATCTGCTGCTAACGATGTTCGCACTCATCTTCGGGTTCTTCTTTTGGAACGGCCTCGGTTACTTCGTGTACATGGGGATGGAATCGCAGATGCGTGGCGAGATGTTTCCCATGAACGTCAATGAGCAAATCATCAGGCCGCTTCTGAACAACGCCAGTGTCATAGGACTCTTCTTTATCCCCATGATCACGATGCGCCTGTTCGCCGAAGAAAAGCGGTCAGGCACCATTGAGCTGCTCACCACATCTCCGGTTCGCGATATCGAGGTAATAATCGGGAAGTGGTTAGCGGCGGTAGCACTTTATGTGTGCATGTTGTTCTTCACGGCGCTGAATTTTGCGTTCCTTTTCCGATATGGGAATCCTGACTGGAAGCCGCTGGCGATCGGCTATCTCGGACTGCTTCTGCAGGCCGGATGTCTGCTGGCGATTGGCACATTTATATCGACTCTCACCAGGAATCAGATCATCGCGGGAGCCGCTACCTTTGCCGTGTGCCTGATGTTCTGGATCTTCGAATGGGTGAGCGGATACGAGACCGCAACCTGGGCCAAAGTTCTGTCTTATATGTCGGTCACTGTGCACTTTGAGTCTTTCGCTCGCGGTGTGCTCGAACTCAAAGACGCCGTGTATTACGCGACCCTGATCCTGGTTGGTTTGTTTTTCACTGCGCGCTCGATGGAATCGCTGCGCTGGAGGTCGTAAGTGAACGCATCGCTTCTCAAAGCACGTCAGACGAAGTACGTCGCATACGCGACCGTTTACGTCCTGGTGGTCCTCGCCATCGTGTCGGTAGGGAATGTGCTAGCCGACCGCTACAACAAGACCTACGACGGCACGGCAAACAAGAGATATAGCTTGTCGGACCAGACGTCGAAAATCGTGAAGGGCCTGAAGCAGGATGCCACCATCACTTACTTCGACCAGTCGACGCGCTTCAAACACGCCAAGGACTTGCTCGATCAGTATGCAAACTTGTCACCCAAGATCCACGTTGAGTATGTAGATCCGGACAAGAAGCCTGAAGCAGCGCGCCAGGCCGGAATCAAGAATTATGGAACCGCTTTGGTGCAGGTGGGAGCAAAGAAAGAAGAAGCCAAAGGCATGACCGAAGAAGGTGTTACCGGCGCCTTCATTCGTGATCTCAAAAACACCACGCGAACGGTTTGCTTTGTGACTGGCAGCGGCGAGCACCAGGTCGATGACAGCGACCGGTACGGGTACTCCCGGTTTAAAGACCTGCTGGGAAAGGACGAGTACACGGCGAAATCAGTGAGTTTGCTCGAAAAAGCAGAGGTCCCCGGCGACTGCACCGTGCTTGTCATCGGCGGTCCCGCCGGCGATTACCAGCAGCCTGAGGTCGATGCGATCAAGAAGTATGTCGAGGGCGGTGGCCGCGCGTTGGTGATGCTCGATCCTCCGCTGAAGTTTGGACGCTCGGAGATCGCCGATAACGATTCTCTTACCTCGCTGCTTCAGAGTTGGGGCGTATCGGTGGATAAGGATTTGATTCTCGATCTGAATCCAATTGGGCAGTTGGCGGGATTAGGTCCGCAGGTCGCACTTGTAACGAGCTACGATCCTCATCCCATCGTTAACGAAATCAAGGGCAGCGCTACTGGCTTTCCGCTCTCGCGCTCGCTTTCGATCAAAAACGCCGACAAAACTAGCGTCGAGAAGTTGTTTAGTTCCTCCTCCACAAGCCTCGCGACGAACAATCTGAACAGTCCGGCCGTAAGCGCCAGCGATCCTAAAAACAGGAAGGGACCGCTGCTAATCGCGGCTGCCGGAACCTACAACGCGGGCAAAGAAAATTCTCAGGGCCGCTTCGTTGTAGTGGGTAGCTCCACGTGGCTGGGCAACTCATTCATCAACTTTAACGGCAACCGTGATCTGGCGTTGAACACGATCAACTGGCTTGCGTCCGACGAAGATCTGATCTCGATTCGTCCGAAAGAACGCGAAGATCGCAGAATTACGATGACGCGCGCTCAATTTACCTGGATACGAACAACTAGCCAATTCCTGATGCCGCTTGTAGTGATCGTGGCCGGAGTCTCTGTTTGGTGGAAAAGGAGATAGGGAAGCTGCTTAGAATCTTAGTCGCATGAATCGCTGCAGATGAAGAGTCGCGGATTAATTTTTGCTACGGCAGTGCTCGCCGTGCTCGGCGGTCTGCTATTCTGGTCGAACCATCACAAGCCTACCGAGAGCGTGCAGGCGTCGGCGGATACGCCGCC
>DATLKS010000141.1:0-6409 GCA_035538255.1 Terriglobales bacterium | reverse complement strand
AGAGCGCCTGCTCGAAAGCTCTGCCGAAGACGAGATTGGCCCAGGTATCCTTTTCCTTCC
The DNA here is from genome assembly GCA_035538255.1 of Terriglobales bacterium. GTDB lineage: Bacteria > Acidobacteriota > Terriglobia > Terriglobales > Acidobacteriaceae > Gp1-AA112. The sequence continues at coordinate 6,349 of DATLKS010000141.1, read as the reverse complement.
ATCCTTCTAAGTAGCGATAACGGTATCCACGGGGGCAGGAGAGGTACTGGTTGATCTGGCTATAGCTGTAGATCATCAGGCCACCTCCGGAGTCACATTTGGAGCGTACATAAGGTGTGGCCAGTCCGATGTCGGAGCAAAGGCCTTCAGGATCACCTCGGAGCAGCCATTCGTGGCTTCATGCCCAACCTGAATGACACCTTGAAGTCCGACTAATGCTTTTGTGTCGATCTCATCCCGTTCCAGCAATTCATGGCTGTAGCGGAAGTCGCGCAGGAACCAGGCAAGCTTCCAAAGAGACTTCGGCGCACAGGAGATGCGGGTAGAGATTGCAGCGCCAGTCAGCGCCTGAGGCTCGAGTACGTAGAAGTGAATTTCATAAAACGACTTCTGCTTGTGCCAGCGATAGTGCGCGCGCTGGACACGGACAAGATACAAGCCGTCGGCGATTTCACTCTGCATTGCCGATCGGCTTAGGCCTTCAAGCTGGCGTTTCATGCGGCACCTACTTCCGTCTTCTGATAACTCGCGAGCTTTTGCGTACAGCATCGGAATCAGCCGCTGCCTCTTCGGCCAAATGATCGATAAAGCACCGCATCTGCTCGCGGCTGGCTTGGCGAATTTCTTCGACTCCGCAGAAGTCAGCCGCATAGAGCTTCACCAATCGAGCATCGAGACGATGTTGGCGCACGAGCACAAGTAACCGGTCCCGCAGCAGGTGCTCTCTGATTTCGGCGGTCTTTGGAACTTTGCGGACCGCAGTGGCAGGTTCCGGTCCTGGACTGAAGCTGCCGATCTCTTCGACCGAGCAGATCCCGCTTCCATAGGCCTTGCGCAATGCACGATTGACCGCTCTCGTCTCAGCAACGCGCATTTCCGCTCCGCGAACCATATCCGACACATTGGTCGGGTCGGCGTCTCCAAACTGCAAAGAGTGGGAGAACCCTGCATTAAGAGCCTTGTTGATTCGCCGTAGCTTCACCGAGATGCACACATCAAGGATCGCTGCGCAGCGATTTACAAACTGATGGGCGCGCGAAGTGGAATGGCAAGGACAACACCTGGACTTTTCCAAGCGGTGCGCAGGTGCGCCTTGGTTATATGGAGGAAAAACGGCGATGTCACCCACCATCAGGGGATTCCTTTCAGCGTGCTCCTGGTCGACGAGAGCACATTCCTGATCGAGAAGGCGATTCGCGATCTTCTGCCGTGGTTGGCGGTCACAAATCCACTTGCACCGTCGCATACGACTCGCGACCAACCCTGGAGAGATCGGCTCGGACTGGCACATCCAAGCTCTACCCAAGGGCCACTGCCCAGTCCACAATCCTGAGCAATCAGTTACGCCAGGCGCAATCCGCAGGCGCGGTGCGGCAAGGTGGAGTGATGGGCCAACCCAATCAATCCGGGCAGGGAATGGCCGGGAACCTGCTCATCCGACTTGGGCGAACGCGTTCGCACATTTGCGCAAACGTCGAGGATGGACTCAGGTTAATCGCCGAGCGCGTGGGAATTGATCGGAAGTTTTCTGGCCGATGTAGAACGCGGAAAACGGAACATCTCAATTCTCAATTTGCGGTTCATTGCCGTTGGGTTGCAGGTCTGCCTATCGAGACTGCTTTCGGGACTCTGGTGAGCGGCGCCTGCGAGAATGCAAGTTAGCGCTGAACTAAAGACAGATGCGGGAAGCGGGCGATAACCAAGCACAACTCGGTCGTGTACTTCAGGTACAACCCTCTTCAAGTTTCACCAGAGCTGCCGGCAACAGACGGCTTTCCCGAAACACGCTGATCGCATTGGAGTGAACGATACGTCTCAGGCGATCCGCATCCACGTTCTTCTGATGGATTTTTCAGGGAAGATTTCCCGCATTTCTCTGCTAGAGTAAAGCGATCATTTTCCCTATGACCTGGACTGAGACCTTTCACTGCGAAATCTGCGGCAAGCAGAAGGGCACCGTGGATCACTGGTGGCTCGCCTGGGCCGAAAGCTATCGGGCTCCCTATCAGGGCGCTCCGGAGCGCCCCATCTTGAAAATCTATCCTTGGGAAACCATGTCGGCCCACGACGCCGAGGTAAAGCACCTCTGTGGGCAAGCCTGCCTGCAAACGCTGGTCGCGAGGTGGATGAACCGGACCATCAGCGTGGTGCACGAGTCAAAAGCATCGGCCTAAACCGCAAGTTTCACTCAAGCCGCGTCCTCTCACCTGCCTACACTCTGCGCCACGAAAGGCCGCAACACCAAAGGCGCATCCCCGAGGACAATAGCGTCAATCGAGACCCAGAGCTATAGTCGTTTTTATGCGGAGAGTGTCGGCGGTTGCGAGTCTGGTTGCACTGGTGGTTTTGCCAGCTCTTTCATTCTCCAGGCCACTGCCTTCACGTCTTAATCTGGGATTGTTTCGCATCTTAGGCGGAAAGAAACAGCCTCCTCCCGGCTGGGTTCTGCACAATCAGAAAGTGCAAATCGAGAAGGTTGATCTGAAGGGAGCCGAGAAGCCCTGCGGAAACTGGGCCTGGGCTGCGGGTGTTGCCGACATGGCGGCGACTCAGGGCGTGCAAATCGACCAAACCTATTTGGTTGACCGTCTCTATGGAGGATCGGTGTGCCTCAACGCCGCGGGCGACTTTGCCGATCTGGCAAAGCAAATCAGCCATGAGTATGTCCTAGTCGATGGCCAGAAGTTCACACTGGCGGCGCAGTTCCTGCCGGGAGCGCCGACGCAACCAGATCCATTGATCCTGGCCTTGCGTCAAGATAGGCCACTAATGCTGCTATGGGGAAACCGGAGCTACCTGCTGACCGGTATGAGCTACGACGAGTACATCGCGCCGACGGGCAACAAGATGTTCAACATCACTGAGTTGCGTTTGTTCGATCCGCTCGGAGAAGATGGCAAGCGAGAGGTAGTCTTCTCTCGTGATCAGGACAATCCGGCCGATCTAAACGGCGTCCTGCAACTGTCTGTCTATACCAAGTAGCCGAATCCGGCATCTATGTAGAAGGAGAGTTCAGCGAAGCCAGCCTGCTGACTCTGTTCGGACGCTCGATCCGAGGTTCTCCGACGTCACCGCTCCGCATGCTGTTCGTAGACGATGAGCCCAGCATCCGGCTCACGCTCCCGGAGATCCTGCGCATGCACGGCCATACTGTACGCGTGGCGGCAACCGTGCCGGAGGCACTTGCCGCGATTCAGTCCGAGCGCTTCGACGTTTTGATTTCGGACCTAAACATCGGCCACCCGGGCGACGGATTCACCGTTGTCAGCGCCATGCGCCGCATACAGCCCGAATGCGTGACGCTCATTCTCACGGGATATCCCGGCTTTGAATCAGCGCTTCAGGCGATTCGCAGCCAGGTCGATGATTATCTAGTGAAGCCGACGCAAGTTGAGCGCCTGGTCGAAACCATCGAACGTAAGCTGACGGAACGTACTCCTCACAAGCCCCTGCCGATAAAGCGTGTGCGCGAGGTTCTTCAAGACTGCCAGCGCGATGTTGTCGAGCGGGCGGTTTCGTCTTTGACACCGGGCAGCAAGGCGCGGAGGACTGTATACCTCGAGAGCTTGCCCAAGCTGCTCCATGCGCTGATCGTGGGCCTGGAAGACGGCCACGAGCGCGAAAGCTTCGTGCAAGGTGCGGCGTACGGCGTGTTACGTCGCGCTCAAGGCGGCTCGATCGACGACCTGTTTGAGGAGTTTCGAGCGCTGGAGCGTGCCGTTTACGACGTTGTGCAGGAGAATCTTCTTGGAGCCGACGTGAGCAATCTCGTTCCTGACCTGCGTATCTTCAATGACCACGTACAGGACGTTTTACGGCACGCTGTGAACGCGTATTTAGCACAACCCATCGCTGCTTGAAAATACATACGGCAGGAACACAGAGAAAGTTGTTCCGTGCATTGTGCCAGTTGAGCTCTTCAGCCGGATGCGTCCTCCGTGCTTGTGCAGCACTCCTTCGGAGACCCACAGCCCAATTCCCGTACCACGCTCGCCTTTGGTAGTGAAGAAGGGTTCGAAAATATGCGGCCGGATCGACTCTGGGATTCCAGGTCCATTATCGGAGACAAGCACGCGGATGCCTAGAGCGTCCAACTTCCAATCGCGCCCGTGCTTAACACGAATCTTTACCAAACCTCCACGCTGCACGGCATCCACCGCATTGACGATCAGGTTTGAAAAGACTTGCCGCATCTCACCGGGAAATGCTTTCACGCATGCTTGCGTTTCTAGTTGCGTCTCCATGCGAACACCTTTGTTCTGCGCTCCTGCGGTGTAAAGCTCAATCACGCTGCTGATCAGCTCCGCAACATTCACGTCGATTGGCGCTGCAGCTTCGCGATAGAAGCCCAGCGCATGCTTGGCGATATGACCGATGCGATCCACTTCTCCCATCGCAATACGGGTGTAACTGCGCGCCGTTTCGTCAAGCGATGAACTCTTGTCGATGAGGTACAGCAGGTGCGTGACCGCCTCGAGCGGGTTATTGATCTCATGAGCCATGGTTCCGGCCAGCCGGGCGGTGGCAGCCAATTTTTCGGTTTTGCGCAGAGCCTCGGCGGCACGATTACGTTCCGTTATGTTGCGGGCAATCGTCGAAGCGCCCACGATCTGGCCTGCGGAGGTGCGGATCGGGGAAATTCCGAGTGAGACCTCAATTGGAGTGCCATCCTTCCGCAGGCGAACGGTCTCCATATGTTCGATCGACTGGCCGCGTCGGAGGCGTTCAAGCATGTCAGTACTCTCGCGTCGGCGATCAACAGGAGTGAGTACCGACACATTCTGCCCGATCATCTCGTCGGCAGAGTATCCGTACATCTTCTCGGCGCCGCGATTCCAGCTGTGGATAAATCCGTCGAGATCCTTGCTGTAGATGGCATCGTCTGAGGTTTCGACGATCGCAGCCAGACGGATGAGCGCCTCCTCCGCGCGTTTCTGATCGTCTATGTCGGTAAACGTTCCTAACCAGCGCATGATTGCGCCGCTTTCGTTTCGCAGCGGCAACGCGCGCCCTAGATGCCACCGATAGTCGCCGGCAGCATCGCGCAGTCTCAACTCGATAGCAAATGCCTTGCCCGAAGCCAGGGATGCTCGCCAGGCGGCCTGCGCCTTCTGCTGATCATCAGGGTGTACGTGTTCCAGCCAAGGCTCCCGTGAGAGATTCCCACCTCCGACGTAGTCAAGCCACCGACGATTGAAATATTCCGTACCGCCGTCCGGCGCTGTCGCCCAAACCATCTGCGGAATAGCCTCGGCTAATACGCGAAAATGGGCTTCTCGTTTGCCAAGTTCCCGCGATAGAGCGTCGGCACGAGCCAGTGAGGTCTCGTAGGTCCGGGAAATGGCGAAGAGCTCGTAGGCGGCAAACAGAGCAATTAGGACGGCGACGGCCAGCGACAGGAGCAGCCCAAGTCGGGAGGTGAACGTCGCAGCTCTGCGCGCCGAGATCAGCGCATTATTTCTGCGGTCCTCTTCCGCTGTGACTAAAGACGAGAATTGATCGCGGACATGGTCCATCAGAAATTTTCCGCGAGTGCTGTTGATTTGCGCGGCACCGGTCGCCCCTATAGCGCGCTTTGCGATCGCATCTGCGGCGAACTGCTGCCATCCCTCCAAAGAGCTTCGGATATGCGCGATCCACTGCGCTTCTTCGATGTCCTGAGCCTCAACCAGAGCTCCGAGTTCATCCAGCGCCGGACCGACCTTCGGTGACGCCTGCTCGTACGGCTGCAGGAACTCACGATTACCCGTTCCCACATAACCGCGGACTCCAGTCTCCATGTCGAGAATGAGCGTCAGAGTCTGGAAGCTCTTAGTGACGATTTGTTCGGTGTGCTGTGCTGCGCGGTCGGCTTCTTCGAGCTGGCGAACTGCCCACAGGAGAGCCGTCGCCAATAACGCCATCAGCAGAAACGGCAGGCCCACGGCGAGGACAAGTGCGCGCCTGAAACGGGCACGCTCGAGAGGAGAGGAACTCCGCTGGCCGAAATCGGTTACCGATCCCAATTTCCGCGCGCCCGGAGATGCTCCCTTCGCATCGGGTACAGGATTTTCCGGAACACCCGGGGGGAGACTACGGGCTGGGGAGGACTGAACCACACGAACCTGCAAGGAAAACTGGCCCTTATATTAGCTCAGCCGCACTGTAAAACAGATGCTCTTCGGGCTCTGTGAGGCGGCGGGCAGACCCACGAAAACCAGCCCTACACTGATTCCATGACAATGTCGGCTCCCACGCACGAGTAGAGTTGGTGGTGCCAAAGCCAACCAACAGGCTCGGGAGAAAGGAGCCGAACGATGATCATTATAGGAGTGGATTATCACCCCGAGTTTCAGCAAATTGCTTCGGT
>DATLKS010000140.1:0-4493 GCA_035538255.1 Terriglobales bacterium | reverse complement strand
ATTCGACTTCATTAGTGTTACTCACCAAATCTGCATTGTCGAAGCGGATGATGCCGAGAAAGTTGTCGATCCCATTTACGTATCGGTGGGTGATCCTCGGCTCGATGGTGTGCTTCAGCGGCTTTCCAAAGATGCCCTTCTGATAAATTTTCTCGACTCGCGGCGGACGTATCTCCAACTCGCCTTCAAAGTCCTTGCGATTAATTGGGGAGTTCACCGTTGTGCCAATTGAGAACGGAGTCTCCGGCGTTTTCTGCTGCGAATAATAAGTGTTGCGAACGGCGACCAGCGGAGTGAAAGTCCAGCCACTGAAAAACAGCGGCATTGTGAGATGCGGATGCACGTCGAGCCTGGCCACCAGGTTCGCCGAACTGAAAGTTGGACTACGTCGAGAGAGGCCGGTTGCGGCTGTATCAAACCCGTACAACAAGGGAGAACCGAAAAATCGCCGATCGACCGATGATGCGTCAATGCTGGGAACGTGCAGAATGCTGAAAAAGTCGCCCTTGTTTGTGCTCTGAAAATTCTGATAGCGCTGGGCCAACACCCCGAGGAAAAAGCCGTCGGTAGCGCGCGTGACAAAGAGATCTGACTTCACCTCAGAGTTCACAGCGGTCGTGAAGTTTTCGGCAAACGCCTGGCGGAAAAGATAACTGCTGAGATATTCAATATTGGCAACGGCGCGGACGTTTTGTGGAAAGTATTGCTCGGCATGAAGGTTCACATCTTCGCCGCCCTGGTCCATGTGGACAGGCCCAGCTCCACGATCAATCACCCCGAAGTACGTTGCGCTGACAAAGGAGTTGGCGCTGGTCAGCGCGCGAAAGTTGGCATGCTGGCCGAATCCGCGCTTGGAAAAGTATTCCGCCCCAAGCGTCGCATCCATGCTGCGATTGATCGCCCAGAAGTAGGAATCGCCGACGATAGTGCCCTTGACCGAAGATTGTCCAAAACTGGGAATCAGTAATCCGGATTGCCGCCCGACCTTCTCCACCGGATGCTCCGCAAACGGGAGATACAAAATGGGAACGCTGAACAGGCGAAACATGGAATGATGAAGTTTGGCCAGATCGCCGATTTCAAAATTCACGGTTTCGGCGCTGAAGGTCCATTTAGGATGCGGAAGCTCGCACGACGTGATGCTGCCGTGATGGATGGTGAACCGGTTCGGTCCGACTTTGTCTACTTCTTTGCCGCTAAACGTGAAGGGATTCGATGTCGTCAGGAAAGCGCGATGCGAGCCAAGCCTCAGGCCCGTGGTCCCGTGAACCTGGTAGAACTTGCCGGTTCCCTCAATGATGTTGTACTCGGCGCGCATCGCCTCCATGTGGACGCTGTAATCGCCACCATCGAGCTTCACCTGCCCGGTAGCCGTTGCTTCGCCTGAATCCGAGTTGTAACTGATCTCATCGGCGTAGAGAACGTAATTGCGAAAATCGATCTGAGCCTCGCCGTGGAGCATGTAGGTGTTGCCCGACTGCTCAAACTGATCGGCGACGATGTATATGAGTTCGCCTTTGGATTTCAGAGTTGCTGATGCTCTTCCCTTTTCCTCGGGCTTCTGTGGTTGGGGGTTCGACTGCTGCGCGCGTTGTGCAGCATCGGAGATTCCGAGCGTCTTTTCTGCGGCCACTGTAGCTCTTGCCAACATTGGAACCAGCAGTAGCACCTGACAAACTGCCAGCGACGTGTTAACAAGAACATTGCGGCGGGAAATCATCCGAATCGCTGAACTTAGCACGCTGAATGGAAGACGTGCAAAACAGCCTCCGCTCTCCGGGAACGCTCACCGATATGGCTTGTCCGCGATGTGGCAGTGATTGCAGTTGCGCGTGCTCGGGCGATCCTCTTCCCGCGCATGACTGGCGACGGCAAATCTCTCTTCAGGTCCGTGCGCACAAAGCCCGTAAGCGCCGCAGACTGGATCCGGATGCCCCTCTGCTCGACTTCCAGCAGGAAGAGGTTTCCGATGAGCCCCAGCTTCCGCCAGTAAAGCAAAGGAAATCGTGGTGGGACGATGCTGCAGATCCCTCGACTCAGAATTCACCGCTTCCGACGAACTATCCATCCAGCGAAGTTGCCTCCGAAGATGCGGCGACGGACCCGGAGTCGAAGCCGATTTATGCAGCCCCGAATCTGGAGGAAGCGATAGAGCCGCTAACCACGCCTGAGCGTCCGCCCCTTCCAGCATTCCCGCGCATTAACGGACCGGCTCCGAAGGTCATTGAATTCCCGCGCACGCGGCAGTACGAATTGGCAGAGCCCATTGCCGATCAACTGCGGATCTTCGAAGCTCTCGAGGAACTCCCACCGCTTCCGCCCAGTCACCTCGCTGAGATTGAGATTGCTCCAGAAGCTCCTGCGTACTTTGGCGCTGATGAACTCGAGGTGCCGATTCAGGCAGCTCCGGTCGGACAACGTATCTATGCCACTGCAGTGGATGCCGCGCTCATGCTGGCAGCAATTCTGTTGTTCGGCGCCGCCGCGCAGTTCGTTGCGTCAGCGATTCCAATCACGAAACCGCTGCTGGTCAGCGCAGCTATCTGCATCGTTCTGCTGCTCGGAGTCTATTACGTGCTTTCACTGTCGCTGAGCCGGAGTACGCCCGGAATGCTAGCTTCCGGTTTGTATGTCTTGACCTTCAAAGGCGAACCACCCACGTGCTGGCGCTTGCGCTGGCGCGCACTGGCTACGGTTTTGTCGTTCGCCGCCTTGGGTATGGGATTCGTTTGGGCCTTAATTGATGAAGACCGGCTCTGCTGGCACGACCGTATTACTCACACATATCTCACGCCGAGGTAGGCGGACAGAGTGGTCCACCGCAATCACTGAAAGTTATTAATCAGCATTAGCTCGCTGCTGCCTGGAGTGGATTGGGTGTAAAGGATCGACTTTATGTCGGGCGAGACGCTCAGCCCCACGTACCCTGAAGGCAACTGCGTCAAAATCGTCGTGGTACCAAGGCGCGTGTTAAGGAACTGAAGTTTGGAAGCTCCATCGATGAAGTAAATTCCGTTCTCGACTGCGTCGAAGCTGTGAATTCGGATCGATGGGAGAACTTCAGTTTCCTCATTCGTGGAAAATGACAGCCTCCACAGGCTGCTGTCGCCCGCTTCCGTTTTGGTGTAGTAAAGCCATTTCCCATTAAGGGACTCCAGAGCTCGGTAACCTCCATTGCGAGTCACTTGTACAGGAGAACCTCCCTGCACGGGGAACTTCCAGATTTGATTGCTGCCGGTGCGGCTAGAAGCGCAATAAATCCACAGACCATCTCTGGACCATCGCGGGAAAAAATAGTTGAAGTCGCCGGGCGTTAGTTGTCGAAGGCCAATTCCGTTCCCGCCAATCACAAAGATCTGCGATTTGCCGTTTACGCGCGAGTAGAACGCGATCTGTTCCCCATCTGGTGACCAGCTCGGTGTACCGGTATATTCAGCATTCTGCGACGTGACCTGCAGACAATTTTCGCCTTGGTTGTCGCAGGTCCAAATCTGCAGGTTGCCGCCGCGCGACGATTCAAACGCAATCTTCTTCCCATCAGGTGAATACTGTGGAGCGAAATCCGCGCGCGTGGAGGCAATGAGTGGCCCAGGTTTCTCCGTTAATGTTCCCTGGTCCGAAATCTTTACGCGCCAGATGTTCAGTGCGCCTGGCAGATCACGAGCAAAGGCCAGGCGCGCAGATCGGCGAGAAATCGTCGGCAATCCGCCGGAACCAACATCCAGCTGGCCCGGAGAAGCGCCGGAACGATTTGGTATGGGCACAGACCAGAATGCCGAGGCTCCACTCTCGGGAACAGAAGCGAAGATTACGCGGTTTCCCTCGTTGCTCCAGGCAAGTCCATTAAACCTGTAGCGTTCGGCAGTGAACTGTTTGGTTTCATGTTGCGGGCCGGCGCCAAGTTGGACCGTGTATAAGTCGGTGAGCCATGCACCAAATTGAGCGCATCGACAAAACGCGAGCGTGTGGCCATCGGGCGAAACTGCCGCGCAGCCGTCGCCAAGAATTCCAGCGGGAGGAAAAGTTACTTGACGCCTCTCGCCGCTCTGAACATCGAGAAGAAACAGCGCTGTTGGCCCATCTGCTCGTGGTTTGTTGGCAAGTACAAGTGAGCGGCTGTCGGGCGTCCAACTCAAATAGGGAGGCGGTAGCCAGGCCGCCTCCGAAATGAGAACCTCTGTGAGATTTCGTTCTGGTCCTCCCAGCGCCGGAATGAGTATGACTCGGTAATGCCCAGCGCCCAGGTCACGAAGAAATGCGATCGTGCCCGCATCCGGCGACCACGCAGGTGAGCCGTCGTCCGCGGGAGTATTCGTAAGTTGCAGAGGGGGACCGGGCCCAATCGCTTTCACATAAATGTGAAACTTCTGCTGCGCTGCACCATTCCAAGAAAAGGTCACCTGCGTGCCGTCCGGCGATAAGGATGGACTCGTTTCAGTTCCTGGATAGGTAGTGATTGGGACAACATTGAATACAGTCTGCTGTGGCCGATG
>DATLKS010000139.1:0-6203 GCA_035538255.1 Terriglobales bacterium | reverse complement strand
GGCGCTACGGTCACAGGTCTGACTAAACTGCTGTACGAGGTCCGGCCTCAATCCCTTAGCTCAGCCTGTGACCTGTTCCGCTCCTGTTTCCAAGAGGGTATATCTGCCCATCAACAAACCTGCCAACTGCTGTTCGCTGCGACCGGAAAGCAGATCCCCCTCAGCGCAACATGAGCATCGAAATGGAAGCATCTTCGCGGCGCTGAGAGGGATGACAATTCGTGGAGGTGCTTACGATATGCACGTCGCGCCCTCAAATGGTAACGAGAGTATTGCGGAAGGTTTAGCTGTGGCGCGCCACAAAAAGCAGTAAGCCAAAAATAATCATGGGAATCAGCGCCAGCCCCACGTAAAACAACGCTTTCCTCACCCACGGAGTGCTGCGCTTCTTCCACTGATGCAGTTCAGTGCGCTCGCTCACTCCAACCTGATCGAGGTGCTTCAAATCCCAGGCCATCTGCTGAGCAGTGGAGTAGCGGTTTTTCGGATCGCGTTCGAGTGCCCGATATATAACCTCCTGCAACTGCGGCGAGATCTGCGGATTGAGTTCCCGGGGCGGAACTGGATTATTCAGCAGCCGGTCGTTCATGATGGCGAAGGGATTCGATCCGGAAAATGGGACTTTGCCGGTGAGCATCTCGTACAGCATCACGCCCAAGGCATAGATGTCGCTGCGCGCATCGCCACGTTTGCCCTTTACTTGTTCAGGAGAGATGTAATCCGGCGTTCCCATGGTCTGGGAAAATTTTGCGAATGTAATGCGCCGGGCACCCAGATTTGAGGCAATGCCAAAATCGATGAGCTTAATGTTGTCATTAGCGTCGACCATAATGTTTTCCGGTTTCAGATCGCGGTGAACGACGCCATGGTCGTGAATGTAGTCGAGGGCCTCAGCGATCCCGGTGGCGATGCGAACAGCGCGGTCCACGGGCATCGGTCTTTGCTCGCTGAGAATAGTTCGCAGCAGCTTGCCGTCCACCCACTCCATAACCATGTAGAACTGGCTACGGTCGTTGTCGGAGTACACCTTGACAACCCCTGGATGATCGAGCTTCCGCCCGATTTCGTCTTCCCGGCGGAAGCGCTCGAATAGCACCAGATCGCTTTCCATTTCGGGATGAGGCACCTTGATGGCAACCGGGCGTCCGGTGCGGAGGTCTGTTGCCCGGAAGATCGAAGCCATGCCGCTGCGTGCGGCAACGCCTTCAATTCGGTAGTGATCAAGTTGTTCGCCGGTGCGGGGAGAGATCATCGTGGAGGGAGATCGATCCATGTTGCCGGAATTAACTCCGGAGCAACCAGGGCGACTCTGGAGAACGAGCAGAGCCGAAGCAATCGTGGATGCATACAGCGATTATGCACGAAGGGTATAAGGAATCGATAAGGAATCCCAAGCCTACCGCGGATACGCGCCTTCGGCCGAGTGCCTGGCAGGAATTTCGATTTTTGACTTCGGATGTGTTTCATTTGTATTTAAACCAGAAATATCGTGACCCGTAATTGCTCTTGTCAATTCTTCTCCGAATTGTCTCATCTGTCATCCCGAAGCGCCGGTTTGCGCGAGGGATCTGTTTTCCGCCTTTCCACGTGCAGCCACGAAAAACAGATCCCTCACCCCGAATACCAGATTGTTGGCTCAACTCCGGCATAGCGCGGGGTTGGGGATGAGAATTGTCACAACGGATCAATAGAAGCGATCCGTCTCCACATTCCACCAAACACCGGCTGCGGGCAGCCGTATCCACCTTAGCCCAGCTTATAAGGTCTTCCGCGATACATTCCTGTCCGCTCCACGTTGCGGACGCGAATGAGCTGAACGCTGGCGTTGTCACTGCCGTCGCGCTGGTTGGCCGCTTCGACTAATTCTTTAGCGGCAACATGCAGATCCGGATTGACACTGATGATGAGCTCAATGTCTACCATAGGCACAGCGCCATGAAGACCGTCGGAGCACAGGAGCAAGACATCACCGGGGAGAAGCTGATGCTCACTCACATCGACGGCGACGAAGAGATCGCCTCCGAGAGAACGGCTTAGCATGTGCCGCATGGGAGAATCGGCAGCTTCGCGCTTGGAGAGAATGCCAAGCCGGATCTGATCGTTCGCCACCGTGTGATCGCGCGTGAGCACTTCGGCGTGGCCGCGGCGCACGAGGTAACAGCGTGAGTCTCCCACATGGCAAACGACGGCGCGATCGGAGCGAATCGCACACGCCACCATCGTCGTTGCCATGGCGGTTCCGGTCTTCCGCGATTTGGACGCGGCGTCGAGCACGGCAGTGTTGGCCTGCTGCAGGAGACGCGGCAACAACGCTCTGTGCAGCTCGTGTTCCCGCGAAGTCCGAAAGCCTTCGCACACGCTTTCTACAGCAAGGCGCGAGGCGATGTCGCCGCCTCCATGTCCGCCAACTCCGTCCGCCAAAGCGAACAGCCAGCCATATGCCTCGGCCAGCGCCGGACTCTTCGGGATCACCGATCCGACATAGTCTTCGTTTTGCTGGCGAACTCGACCACGATCGGAAACTTCCGCGAATTGGAGATCCACCATATGCGCTGAGGATAGAGACGCAGGCGAGAGGCAGTGATTGCTCGAGCCGCGTCGTTACGAATAGATCATAAAGGCGAGCTAAATAAATGTGGGCAGACCGACGGCCTGCCCGGAAGTTGAAGACTAAAGTGAAGGAGTCATACGGCTTGTGCCCGGGTGGCAACCAGCGTCGTGCGTCCGCTCCTACGCGTGGCTCGCGTAAAGTAAATTCCACCGTAAATCGCCCACACAAGCGCAATTCCTAAAGCCAGCAGCGGTTCCATTTTGGTCCCATAACCCATGAATGGACCAATTAAATAGAAAGCCATGCAGGCGATGTTCGCGAGCAGTCCAAATATAGGAATGAGCGCATGCTTTACCAGCTTGAACCTGGGATGGCCATGATACGCCACAATGCACGTGACGCAGCTCAGCGCATACAGAAGAAAAGTGCCGAAGTTCGATGCTAATGTGACGGTCAGCAGAGAATTCGGCAGCGCCGCCATCTTGTCGTGCGTGGTGTAACCAAAGCTCGACCAGAACCCATGCGGGAGAGCCTGGATGGCAGCGTCGGTGGGAGCGCCGGCATCGCCAAATGCAGTCATCACGCCCACGCAGCCCACAACGGCCGAGATGATAGCCAGAGCCCAGATTGCTTTATGCGGAGTCAGGTTCTTGGAATGCAGAAGTCCGAAGTGCTCCGGAGCTTCCTGGTCTTTCCCCATCGCGTAGGTAACGCGGGCTCCGGTATTCATGCAGGAAAGCGTAGTGCCGATCAGCGCAAGAAATACAGTGAAAGCTTCGGCGAGCATGAAGATTCGTCCGCGTCCTGGGCCCAGTAGCGCATCGCCGACCAGGGTCATCATGTCACCGAGCGGAGCGGCAGAGTTTGCGGCATTCTGCATGGTGTAACCGCTGTTCAGGAAGTAGTTTGCTGCAAAGTACTCAAAAAGGTAGCAGAACATTCCTTGAACCAGCAGCGAGACGAGTACCGCAATGGGAACGTCGCGCTTCGGATTCTTTGCCTCTCCTCCCATTGCCGTGACCGATTCGAAGCCGACCAGGATCAGAATCGCAACCGTCGCCTGGATGAACACCCAGCCCCAGTTGTGTGCCTTGATCACAGAGCCGGCACGTGGATGCGTCAGGAAATTGCCGCTGGCATCGCGCTCAGGGTAACTCACGCGGTAGGGAACCGGCTTTCCGCCAGCGTCCAGCTTCGGCTGCGGAATGCCGCTCGAATCGCGGACAATGGTCTCGGTTTCCTGCCCGTTAGCGACGGTCTTCGTCGTCGCGAACTCATAGGAGTAGACCGAACCCGAAGTGGAGTCGAACTGGAACGCGGTAGTTCCTGGAGGGTGGTTAAGGCGATATCCGAGAGCGAGCACAGAGAAGAGCACCAAAGCGGAAATCTGGATGACGTTGATGGCAATGTTGACGGAAGTCGAGCCATTCACGCCGCGATACGCGATATAAGCGACCGCAAAGGAGAAGACCACCGCCACCGCCATCATGAACGCAGGGCCCGGATTGGAGGCGCTCATGAAACTCGGCCAGAGTGTACCTACAAGATAGCCGCACAAAATGCCCATGACGCCAACCATCACGCCAGGATAGATCCAGTAATAAAGGTGTGATGCCCAGCCGACGATGAACTTGGAAAGGCGGGCGTAGCGCCATACCTTGTCATGATTGAGGAAGGACTGCTCGGCAAAATAATAAGAGCTGCCGGTACCTGGATAGAGTTTCGCCATTTCCGCGTAACACACTGCGGTGGCAAGACACAGCACGAGCGCGACAAAAATGCCCAGCCACATCGATGGAGCGGTGACCCCCGTAGTCGCCTGAATGAAGAAGGTGAGCCACAGAAAAGCGCCCGGCGCGATAAGCGCCATTGCGTTCATGGTGAGCCCGGTCAGGCCCAGTGTGGGTTTCATTTCAACTGCGGCGTTTTCCGCCATTGGTGTTCTCCTCTCTCTCTTTTACTTCGCAAGGTTGAATCTTCCACTCCCGCTCGACTCGGCTACACGAACACGCTTATCGTTCGCCGCAGGTCTCTCGCTAGGAGGAGATACACGACAGCGACTCGCTAATAAGAGCGCGTTTCGAAGCCTCAATTGTCCTTACGGGAGCGGCACAGCATCGTGCCTAAGACAAACCTCTTTCTGCGTCGAAAGAGGGAACTACCTCGGTCTAAGTATCTGGGATTGTGCTAAGGAGTATCCAGTCAGTCAAATTCAAAGTTCTTATTGCAAAGATTGAATTTGCTTTTCGAGGGGGCTGTCGTCAGTGCCCGCAGGCCGCGAAGGTTTCGGAACGATAAGCGGTCATCCACTCCAGACTTTCTTGTGTGCCCACCGATGGATTGTATTTGCAGCCAATCCAGCCCTCGAACCCCAGCGCATCCAATTGACGAAAGAAATGTGCAAAGTTGATTTCCCTGGTGCCTGTTTCATGACAGCCTTCTGTCATCTGCATGTGGAACACGTCGTAGAGCAGGAAGAGGTTGGGATGGGCCACTTCTTGCAAGATCGGGAGCGCGTCGACGGACCGACTCAGAAAAAACTCAGGATTGTCGCAGGCGTTGAGTCGTTCGATTTGCAAACGGCTGCACCCGGCCTCACATATACCCGATAGTGTCGACATGGACGGGCTCTGTGTTCGAGTCCGGTGATTGTGCAGTCTGTTGCTTCTCTTCCTCGTACCCTATCGCGCCAAGTGGCTCATGACCCATGGACGAATCTGCTCCCAGGGACTATGGTCGGCAAACGGAATCGGGGGCAGGCTGACCACGAACATAAGAAGAGCCGCGATGCCCAGCAGCTTGCGCGTACGTCCCATCTCTGGAAGTTCCGAAACGGGAGGATGTCGCATCCACGGCATGAGGAGGACAGCGCTCCAAAGCAGCCAGCCACCCCACAAGAAAAACCCCATCGGCAGCAGTATAACCGCCGTTAGTCGCGTAGCCGTTCGATGAAATCCCGGCGCGATGGAATATACGATATGTCCGCCATCGAGCTGACCTGCGGGGAGTAAATTGAGCGCTGTTGCCAACATTCCCACCCAGGCGGCGAACGCCATTGGATGGAAATTCACGTCTGATAGTGGAACCATCGAATGGGGATGCAGAATCTTCCAAGCCCCACTAAATACCAGCGGAAGTCCCAATGGCAAACCGGACGGATGCGAGAGTGGTCTGGAAAGCAACAACGAGACACAGAGCAGTGGAAGAGCCACGAGGAATCCAGCAACCGGCCCAGCGATGCCGATATCCATCAGAGCCGCACGATTCCGAATGGGCGACCGAATGCGAATGAAAGCGCCAAAAGTTCCGATCACTGTCGGGGCCGGCAGAAAGAAGGGCAGCGTGGCATAAACGTGATGGTGCTTTGCGTACAGGAAGTGGCCCATCTCATGCGCCAAAAGAATCAGTAATAGGGCCGTGCTGAACGGTATTCCTGACACCAGATGCGACGGCTGATGAAGCGCCCACACCAGCGGCAGCAGGTCGTCATCGGAGCTGAATTGAGGCGCGCTCGCAGCAAAGTTGTATTGCAGGCGCGCGCCTACCGTGAGTGTTGTAAAGACAGTGGCAAGAAATAACAATGCATGAAGCCAATACCACCGTCTCAGGGGATAAACAATGTGAACCTGGCGAGGAGGGCGATCAAGAATCT
>DATLKS010000138.1:0-1698 GCA_035538255.1 Terriglobales bacterium | reverse complement strand
TGCTGCTTCTCGCACACCGCTCAATCCCTGGGACACCGGTTCCCCGCTCTGTGTCGGGCTGGTGGTGGGTCGAACGATGTTCTCCTTGGCCCGCACCCTTTTCTCCCCAGGCTCCGCCGAAGATCGCTCTTCTTTGTTCGTCTGGTTCATCGATAGTATGGTGCGGTCCGACTCCTCCAGAGCGTGCGCGTCTGCCTTGTGGCTTTGCTCCTTCGCAGACCGGCCTCCTTCCCTTTCGGGCCGAGGCGCTCCAGAGGTCTCCCGGTTCTCGTGCATGTTGTTTCTCAGCGTGCGCAGGCTCTAAGACTACGCAGGACCGACTGCTCGCTCGCGTTATCGCGACGCAGCCGTGTTGCCTTCCTCCATCAGGAGAGAGTCGGCGTCCTGGTTTTGCGTTTTTCGAAGCTCAATAACCCGGCCCACCGATGCCCCTGTCTACGCTTCAAGCGACATCTCGCGATGCCACCTGCAAGACTGAGGGCCAAGATGGAGTCGCTGTCTCCTTTCTTGTAGGACTCTTGCATTCCCTACAACATGCCGGTTTAACCCGGCGCTCCCTGATTAACGTTAGAGCTTTACCGGCGCGCGTTTCGCTGAGGGTGAACGAGTACGGGGAGTTCTGCGCGCGTCCGGTAAAGCCGTTTGGACGTGGCCGCGCGTGGTTGCGGCGGACGCGGGCCTATGCAAATTCAATTGGGGAAAGGGCGAGGATTAAGGTGTACCGAGGCTGCGCTGCGGAGCATGGCCCTTCGCAGTGCCACAGCCAGAGCTGCCTGGAGCCAAAAAAGCGTGGCGAAGATGGTCGTTGAAGAGGCTGGAGAGGAAATAGGTGTGGCGGGGAGGTAGAGAAGTGCGGGGCGTGCCGAGGCATGCAGAGTTTTCGCGTTGGGGAGAGTGGTTTCATGCCGCAGCGGTTAACTCTGGTGGAGAACGGAGTTGGATCTCGGCAGCCGTGAGCCTTTCGATGATCTTCATGGGTCCGCCACACTTGGGACAGCGATAAAGATTTGGAGTGTCTTTCGTAGAGGAAAGGTGTTCTTCGGCTGGTGGTTCTGGGGTTGCGTCCAGCAACTGAAAGCAGCGGGGCAGAAAGGTGCTGCGTCGGCAGTTGGCCAAGAAGCCGAAATGCCGAATACGCACGAAGCCTTGCGGAAGGATGTGCAGTAAAAAACGGGTCAAGAATTCATTGACGGACAGGGGCAGGAGTTTTTGTTTGTTGCCGTCAGCGGAATCGCGCCAACGAAAGGTGACTTGGCCATCGGCAAACGCGACCAATCGATGGTTGGAGATGGCCACGCGATGGGTGTAGCGGCCGAGATATTGCAGCACATAGGTGGGGCCACCGAAGGGAGGCTTCAAGTACACCACCCACTTTTCTCGAAACAGTGGTCGTATCCAGGCGGCGAAGGTCTTGGGGTTTGCCAGCAGCTTCAGATCGGCATGGAAGTTGAGCTGACCATTCTGAAAAGCCCGCTCGAGAGCGCTGACGAACTTGCCGCGAAAGACTTTGCGCAGAACTTTCTTGGGAAGGAAGTAGTTTTCTCGTGCGTGGATCCAACGGGTGTGATCGGGAGAGAGGCCGCCGGCGGACACGACACAATGAACGTGCGGGTGAAGATTGAGTTGCTGGCTCCAACTATGCAAGACACTGAAAAAACCGATCTCGGCACCGAGGTGTTCTGGGTTGCGAGCGACTTC
>DATLKS010000137.1:0-8586 GCA_035538255.1 Terriglobales bacterium | reverse complement strand
CTGCCGTGATCTTCACCACTGCGGGCTTTCTGCCGATGAGATCGTTAACGGTCAGTGTGTTCGCCGAGGTATCAATCGAGCTCACTGTTCCAGCGATGTTTCGGAACGATCCTGAGATAACCGCATCGGCAATGAGCTGTTGACCGTCAGCACTGCGGTTTCCCCGAGCCCGAAGCTGATCGCCGGGTTTAATTTTGTCGATCGAGCTTTTCTTTGCGTCGCTGAACTTCACCGAGTCGGGAGCGTAGCGCAGGAAGAGGGTGTTCGCAGAAGTCTGGATCGCGAGTGTCTGATTTGGAGCTGTAGAGACCGTGATCGTGCCGGATGATGGATCCACTAAACGTACGATTCCGCCTGCGCCGCGTCGTTGCCACTCCTGCATTTGCTGCTGCTGCCGGGAAGCCACATCGCCCTGCTTCATAACGATTACAGAAGCGGCTTCCAGAGTGTTGTTGTCACCCGACTTTCCCCGAACCAGAGCGCGATCGCCAACCTGGATGTCTTGAAGACGGATCACCGCGGCATTCTTCAGATCGCGCTGTCCGGGTTCAGCCTTTACGATTCGCGTAGAGTCCTGAACTGCAATCTTCGTTTCTGTTCCCGAATCGGTCTTGACAGTCAAGATGTTGCCGTCGACGGCAGTAACTGTACCGAGCGCCTTCGCTGAGGTAGGACTCCCGGCCTGCGCTTCTTGCGCCGCGGCCGAAGACGCGCCTGCGCCGAGCGCGAACAGAAGAATCGTTAGCGCCCACCGGGTCATCAATGAGCTTGTAGTGTTCACGAGTGAAGTAAAGTGCGCCAAGTTGGAATAAAAAACTTGGGCGGTTCTTGTTATTATCCGACAACTGCTCTGCTAATCCCGCTTCAAACAACAACGATGCAGGTAAAGATTTGTAATTAGCAGCGGCTGAAGCTGTTTTGTGAACAAGTAGTGAGCTGCATTTATTCTGAGAGTTGAGATTTTTCAGGAGGATACTTTCATTGCGTTTTGGCAAATGGAATTTAGGAGCGGCTGCGACATTGTCGTTAGCGCTTTTCGGATGTGCGGTTGGACCAAAGTATCAGAAGGCTGATGTTCCAACGCCGCCCAGTTGGTCGGCCGAAGCTCCTTGGCGGATGGCCGAGCCGAAGGATGGAATCCCGAAAGGGGCCTGGTGGGCGCTATATCAGGATCCTGCGCTTAATCAATTTGAGCAGGATGCTCTAAAGGCGAATCAATCGATCCAGCTCGCCGCAACGCGCGTAGAACAAGCGCGCGATCTTGCCCGTGTGCAAGTTGCCGGATTCTTCCCCTCTCTATCCGCCGGCGTGAGTGCGCAACGGCAGCGACTTTCTGCAAATCGGCCGGCGATCGGAGCCACTGCTCCCTCGAGCGCAATCACTGAAAATGTATTTCAGATTCCTTTCCAGCTAAATTATGAAGCCGACCTGTTCGGTCGAGTCCGTCGCAACGTCGAGGCTGCAAACGCGCAGTATCAATCTACGGCGGCAGATCTGGAAAATGTGCGGCTGTTAATTACCTCCGATTTGGCCTCCGACTACTTCACGGTCCGCGAGCTGGATGCGGAAATTTCAGACATCGAGCAGGCGATCTCGTATGACGAGAAAGGCCTCAGGTTAGTTGAGAATCGCCACGCCGGCGGAGTGGCCTCGGGCCTCGATGTCGCGCAGCAAGAGACAGTGCTCGATGCTGCTCGCGCTCAGCTTCATTTACTGCGACAACAGCGCGCTAACTTCGAGCACGCGATGGCCACACTCGTCGGTGCTCCTGCCCCGACATTCCATGTGGCGCCGGCCCCGCTGAATGGCCAAATTCCTGCGATTCCAATGGGAGTTCCAAGCGATGTCCTCGAACGTCGCCCTGACATCGCTGAAGCTGAACGGCAGATGGCTTCTGAGAACGCACTGATCGGCGTTGCCAAGAGCGCGTTCTATCCTTCCATCCTCCTGGCTGGCGGAGGAGGACTCCAGAGCGCAGATATCGCAAAGCTGTTTGGGGCGTCAAGTACGCTTTGGTCCTTGGGGATCTCGGCAGCTGAACCGATTTTCAGCGGCGGACGCCTGCACGCGCAGTTGGACTTCGCCAAAGCCGGCTATCAAGGTTCAGTTGCAACTTATCGCAATACCGTGCTGACAGCTTTCCAACAAGTCGAAGACGGACTCTCCGGCCTGACCACTCTCGCCGACGCTGCCTCGGCACAACAACGAGCAGTGGAGGACTCGCAGCGCTTTCTCAACATTGCGAACGACAGATATGTCGGCGGCTTAGTAACGTACCTGGATGTGATCACCGCCGAACAGACGTTATTGACCAACCAGCGTCTTGCGACACAGTTGCTGGGACAGAGATTGGTTACTTCTGTCTTCCTGGTGAAGGCGCTCGGCGGAGGCTGGGACCGAAAAGACATCGATGCTCTACAGGTCCGGGCGAGCTCGAAGAACGTTGTTCAGCAGTAAGGCTTCGCTGCAGATTCCGTGATTTCTGACTGAAGAATGCGCGTCAGCCGCGTATATTTCTTGGGCATTCAGGTGTCGTCGCGAATCCCTCATGCTCTCTGCGGAATCTATACCTTCAGATTGGAAGGTATATGGACCTCCTCGACGTAAGACGCGTGGCCGGCATAATGCTCCTGGTTCCTTTTGCCTGCCTCGCAGTTGCGCAGCAAGAGCCGCCTTTTTCGGCCACTCAGACAAGCATCGTCGTTGCTGCTGAGCCTCGACACAGCAAGGACGTGCCCGTAATCCGATCTGAGGATGTGACTGTTATGCAGGGCAAACAGCGCGACCAAGTGATCTCGCTGCAGCCGATCTTCAGTTCGCAAGCCGGAGTGCAGCTCTTCATTTTGATCGACGATTCTCTGTCCACCCAGGAGCTTGGCACGAAGCTGAACGATATTCGGCAGTTCATCACTTCCCAGCCCGGCAATGTCCAAATTGGGATTGCGTACATGCGGAATGGAACCGCGATGATCGCGCAGAATCTAACCGGCGACCATTCCCAGGCAGCCAAGGCACTGCGCCTAACTACGGGTGAGTTCGCAGGCTCGGCAAGTCCGTACTTCTCGCTGGAAGATTTGCTCAAGCGCTGGCCTGAGACAAACTCGGTTCGGGAAGTGGTAATGATCACTGACGGAGTTGACTCTTATTGGGACGAAAGCAATCTCGACGATCCCTATGTGAACTCCGCTATTGAGCAGGCGCAGCGCCAAGGCGTAGTCGTAAACGCCATTTATGAGCGGGGCGTGGGTCACTTTGGACACACGCTCTGGCGCATAACGCTGGCACAGAATTTTCTCTCGCAGATTGCCGACTCCACTGGAGGAGAGGCTTACTAACTGGCAAGCGATAGCGTGCCTTCTTTCGTGCCGTATTTCAGCGAAATCAACAAACGCATGCAAAATCAGTATTTGCTCACGTTCATGCCCCAACCCGCAAACAAACCGGGGTTGCAGCGAATAAAGGTGAGCACGGAGATCCAGCATGTGGATCTCGTGGGACAGAGTCGCGTCTATGTGCCGGCAGGTTAGTTTGAGCATATTTACGTGAGAACCAATCACGAACCGTAGCACTGTCGTTCTGAAGCACGTCTTTTGCGCGAAGGATCTGCCGAGATGTTTCTGGCCTAATTGCCCGTGGCGTGGCTGTTCCCAGGAACTGGAGTGTATGGCCGAGGAGCCCGCAAGTGCATTCTAGTCAGACACCTCTCGGGAGATCCTTCGCGCAAAAGAAGCGCTTCAGAATGACAGACGTTAGGGCACTTTCGCTAGCCAGGAGAGTGCGCTGACAAACGCTTGTACTGAAACCGCTGAGAGGAGAAGAAACCATGGCGACAATTGTCGATGTTCGCCCGACAACCACGTACGCAGCTCCGGCGCTGCCAAAAGCTGAACCCTGCACACTTGTGATCTTCGGAGCCACTGGCGACCTCACGCGGCGCAAGCTGATTCCCGCGCTCTATGATTTGGCTTGCGTCGGCTGCATGTCTCCGCACTTCGACATCGTGGGCATCGGCAGAAAGCCTCTCTCTGATGAGCAGTTTCGGGAAACTCTGCAGGAGGCAGCTTCGCACTCCAAAGATGCCCGCAATTTCAGCTCAGAAGGCTGGAGTGACTTCGCGAAGCGCATTACTTATTTTCGCGCCGATACAGACAATCCGGCCTCCTATTCTGAAATCGCTCGGCATCTCGCGCAGATGCAGTCAAAGGGAGCGAGTCCAAACCTGCTCTTCTATGTCGCGACTCCGTCGTCGCTGTTCGCCGAAATCATTCACGGGCTCGGAGAGGCAGGCCTGAACCGGAACGAAAAAGGATGGACTCGAATTGTCGTAGAGAAGCCCTTTGGAAGCGACCTCAAGTCTGCGCAGGAATTGAATCGCGTTCTTACATCCGTCTTCCCCGAGGAGAGCGTCTATCGCATCGATCATTATCTTGGCAAGGAGACCGTCCAAAACATCCTCGTTTTCCGTTTCGGGAACCTGCTCTTTGAGCCAGTCTGGAACCGCAACTATATCGATTATGTCGAGATTACCGGGGCGGAGACGCTGGGAGTAGAGCAGCGCGCCGCGTTCTATGAGGAAACCGGAGCCCTGCGCGACATGGTCGCAAACCACATGCTGCAATTGCTAAGCCTGACGGCTATGGAGCCCCCTCTGGCATTCGATCCCGCCTCGGTCCGCAGCAAGAAGGTCGAAGTGCTGAATGCGATTCGGCCAATGACTGTCGACGAAGTTGCGGAGCGAACTGTTCGCGGGCAATACGGTCCGGGACAGATCGATAGCAAACCAGTTCCGGGATATCGCCAGGAGCAGGGTGTCTCGCCTACTTCCACGACTGAAACTTATGCCGCCGTGCAGTTTTTTATCGACAACTGGCGCTGGGCGGGAGTTCCCTTCCTCGTGCGCAGCGGAAAGCGGCTATCACGGAATCTGACCGAGATCGCCGTTCATTTCAAACGCACTCCACAGGCGCTCTTTGCTCATGAATCCGATCAAGAGATCGAACGCAATGTAATCGCGTTTCGCATTCAGCCGAATGAGGGCATCACCGTGGACTTCGCCGCCAAGCGGCCCGGCACAGAAATGCACACAGCTAATGTGCAGCTCAACTTCCGCTATCGCGAGGCTTTCGGAACCAAGACGCCGGTAGCTTACGAAACGCTGCTACTCGACGCCATGCGCGGAGACGCTACCCTTTTCACCCGCCGGGATGAGGTTGAAGCCGAGTGGAAACTGATTACGCCGATCGAGCAAGCCTGGGCCCAGCTCCCGCCGCCTAAATTCCCCAACTACTCTGCCGGTAGCGAGGGACCCGAAGCCTCGGAAATGCTCCCCGGCCAGTACGGGTGGCATTGGCGAACTCTCGATCCGCTCGCGTAGTCTGGACTATTCCTCATGGTGGTGCAGCTTTCGCTGCACGTCTGGCCAGAACTCGCTCACGACTCCGCCTGCGCTGCCATACAAGATCGAGATGAGGGAACGGCTGATCGTGAGTCCGACTCCGCGATCCGTGGTCGGGTAGTAAGCGTTAGAAAGAGTTCCCGAAGTGAACGCTCCCAGGACGTTGTCGAAGGCAAAGCCTCGGCGTCCGTTATCTTTGCGAACTACGAGTTCCTGCTCGAGCGCATAGATGAGGCGATGCTTCACCGGACCATGTCCCAGCCGGAAGTATCGTGGATCTTCCTTAAGAAGTGTCGGATAAAAGAAGTTCGCAAAGAAGTTGCTGGAAACCTGATCAGCGAACGAGGCTCCGTAACGCTTGCCGTACCCGGCAGCTCCTTGACCGTATCCGGGAAATTCATCCGAAGCCTGACTTAGGCCGGCCTGCAGCCCCGCCGCCCCGAAATTGAAGGGATCGAAGCTGCTTCTCTCAAAGAGCTTGAATTTCTGTCCGGTGGTGAGCGGAGCAGTATTCAATTCACTGGTGACCCCGAATTGCGGTACAACTCCCAAAATGCGCGGTGCGCCGCCATCAGTTGATTGCGTCTGCCGAGGGGCTGGTTGAGGAGATTGCGCCGAATCCTGAGCGGCCAAAGGTAAAGCCATGCCCGAGATGAGCAGCACGCATTGCGCCCCGAACAGAATTCTTCGAACTGCCAATATGCCTCCGGCGCCTGGGACTGACTTGAAGAGAACGGAACGTGCCCCACTATCGAGAGCTGCTGATGCGCATCAGCTCTCGGTCGATTGACACAACACGGCAACCACTCTGCTCATCACAAGAGTACAGAATAGCGCGCGTGTGCGCGCATCGTTTGAGGGGACACCAGGGAGATTATCGATGAAGAGTTTGTTCTTGACTTTCTTACTAATTGCATTTGGCTGCGTTGCCTTTGGTCAAAACGCTGCTAAAAACAGCAAGCTTGACGACGAGCATCCAGCGGTTGCGAAGCGTCTGGATGCCTCAACCAGCATGCTGAAAGAAGTCTTTGCCGCGCCCGATAAGGGCGTCCCATCTGATCTGCTGTCGCACGCCAAGTGCGTCATCGTGATTCCAGGAGAGAAGAAAGCTGCATTGGGAATTGGCGGAAGCTATGGCCGTGGATTTTCCACTTGCCGCGCCAAAAACAATCCTGAATCCTGGAGCGCACCTGCGCCTGTGTTTCTGGGCGGGGGAAGCTGGGGCGCACAGATCGGCGGACAGTCCACCGACCTGTTGATGCTCGTCATGAACGATAAAGGTGCGCAGAAGCTGCTCGACAGCAAGTTCAAAATCGGCGTCGATGCCAGCGCGGCTGCCGGCCCCATCGGACGGCAGGCATCTGCGGATACCAACTGGAAGCTCGATTCTGAGATTCTGACTTACTCCAGAGCAAAGGGACTCTTTGCCGGCATCGATATCAACGGCGCCGAACTGAAACAGGACGATAAAACGACCGCTGATTTGTATGGCAAAGACGTTAAATTTACTCAGATCCTGAACGGTCAGGTGCGCACGCCGGCTCCGGCGCGTCAGTTTGTTGCAGAAGTGCATCGCGACTTCGCCGAAGCTCGCGCTAGCAAGTAACTAATCCGATTTCTAATTCAGGCCCCGCCTCGGCGGGGTCTTTTCTTTTTGGATCGTTGAATTAATGACATCATCTACTGACTGTGCTGACGGAAGTGACTTTGATCCGATTGCGCGATCAGTTGACTTGTCTGGATGCTGTCTTTCCGAAGCCTAGTAGGGAGGCTTGGGAGCGCAGACCCGGTATGGGAAAATGGTCGGCCCGCGAGAACCTCGCACATCTTGGCCGCTACCACGAGGTGTTTCTGGATCGAGTGCGTCGAATCCTGCGTGAACATCAACCGCATTTCACACGCTACCGAGCTGAAGATGACGAGCAGTGGCCGCTTTGGAGCTCCTTCGGAATTCCGGTTCTGCAAAAGCGGGTCCCAGAATCAAGAGCAGAGATCACCGCAATGATTTAGCACTCTTGCAGATGCTCAGTTGGCCAGAACAGGACGCCATCCTGCACTTGGGCACATGACGGTCGTGCAATGGCTCGAATTCTTTCTGCTCCACGAAGCGCATCACCTTTACACGATTCTGTTTCGGTTGAGAGAAGGAGCATAAACGCCTCCTCATTCACCGCGGTTTGCGTTTGCGTACCGGCGGAAGAAGCTGTCTTGCTTCCACTGTGGGCGCTTGGCATCATCGGCAATGGTCAGCATCAACTGGCTGATCACCTGTTCGTACTTCCCTGCCGCACCCTGATCGACCGGCTGCTGCAGATCGTCCGACGGCGCGTGATAGCGCTGATGCAGCCAATCATGGAACGTTTTGTCTTCCGGTGAGCCAGGTTTGTAGCCGACTTTCATTGTGATCGCAGGAATTCCATGCCGAATGAAATTGTATTGATCGCTGCGGATAAAGCTGTTGCGCTGCGGCTCAGGGTCATCCTCGACTTCGATGCCATCTTTCTCGGCAACGCGGCGAATGTCGTCGCCCAGATCGGACTCTTTCAGTCCATAGACTGTTACTGACTTCATCGGATAAAGCGGCAGGAACATGTCGATGTTGATATTCGCGACAATCGAGCTGGCCGGGACCGTCGGATGCGCGGTGAAATACTTCGAACCCAGCAATCCTTTCTCTTCTCCTGTGACAAACACGAATAACATGGATCTCTTAGGCTTTTCCGACGAGTTTTTTAGCGCGGCGGCTACATCAAGCAATACGGCGTCTCCCGAAGCATTGTCCATTGCGCCGTTGTAGAGTTTGTCGCCATTGATCGGCTCGCCGATGCCAAGATGATCGATGTGTGCCGAGAGCACAACGTACTCATTCTTCAACGTGGGATCCGTGCCAGGCAGTCTGCCAATTACATTCGCCGACTCCACAGGATGCGTAATAGTTTTGCTGCGGGCGCGCAACGAGATGTTCAGCGGGAAGCGCGGCAACTGTTTGCGCTGTTTGCTGACATCCAGAATCTCTTGAAAGTTGTGGCCGGAATTGGCAAAGAACTTATCCGCGTGCTCAGGATTGATTACGCCGCCGATCTTCTCGCCTGCGGTCTCATTGAACTCAGCTCCGACGAGGTCCATGCTGGGATGCGTGCGCGCTAAAGTCATGCGCGACCACGGAATGTGCAGCATCGCCGTCGCCGCGT
>DATLKS010000136.1:0-1883 GCA_035538255.1 Terriglobales bacterium | reverse complement strand
GAGCCTTGGACGAGATAGATGAATGTCGAATCAGGAGCCCACAATGGGAAATGGGAGTGGAGACCGGCAGGCGCGGTGAAGACCGGTCGATCCTGCGGTTGCACGCCGCCGTTGGTTACAAAGAGTGGATCTCCGGGTCCGGGCGTATGGTAGGCAAGACGCGAGCCATCGCGTGACCAATCGAATTCGGCTGCGCCTTCAAGATATGGTCTTGGCTGTCCGCCTAAACTTGGGACCGCCCAAACGCCGATGGCTGCGTCGCCTGTGCTTCCCTGCCGGCGAGCCCAATAGGTGACCAGCGAACCATCAGGCGAGAACGCCACTGTCCGAAGCAGTGGATTTGCAAGCTCGGGCGCGCTGCCATGGGTTAAGTTGTGGAACTCCCCCGAGCCGACCTGCGTTACCCAGACGTCCATCGGGCCATCGCGGTCCGACAAGAAAGCCACGAGGCGCCCGTCGCGTGATACCGCGGCGGCCTGCTCGACTCCGCCGAAGTCCGTCACCGTCTCAGATCGCGCGTTGGCGATAGGACTTCGCCAGAAGTACTCCGTCCGTTGAAGCCAGAGGCTTGCGCCAATGGCCAGTGCGACCGCTGCCGCTGCAAGCGACACTACGAGTCTCCATCTGGTTCGAGATGCTGGTAGCGAGGGGTGTGCCGGCAGCACAGAAGAATCGGGCTGATTTCCGTTGTCCTGCTTCGCTCGATTCCGCGCCCAGGCGTCTAACTCTGCCCGCGAAGCATAAACAGAGCCCATCCGGTCATGCAGATGGCGATGTACCGGCATTCCCTCCCGCTTCTCCCAGCGCTGGACGGTAGTCACGTCGCGACTGAGGTACGCGGCGATTTCTTTCCAGGAGTCCAGGCGGTCTTCGGGCGGCTTCATCGATGGCGGTGTGCCAGATGACGAATAGCCCATCGCGCACTCCTGATCTAGTCTGCGGTCGGCGGAACCGGGGAAGGCCCGAATTGTACCTTGAGCCGCGACGGCAAAGTACAGCATTCCACGGTAATCAGCGGCACTGCTGCAGGTTCAGCGCCTTGCTGTTTGACCACTGCACAGATCCGTCACATTGTTTTCCCGCGTCTCCATTCAGCGGCGCCAAATCAAATCAGGAGATCAGATATGAGAGGGAAACTAAGATCATGGCTTGTGCTGTGTGGTGCGATCGTTCTTTCTAGCGCAGTGCAGGCCCAGAATTGCGCAGCAGTGCAGGGCCAGACGTGGCAAGCACTCGCTGGAGCGCAGAGCCCCGACAGCGCAGTGCAGGTAATAGCATTTCTGCCCAATGAGATGTGGATTCGTGCCTGCGACAGCATCACCTGGACCTTTCCGACGCCAGAACGGCACACGGCGACCTTTCTTAGGCCGGGACAGGAACGTCCGCCTTTCTCGGTTGGCTGTCCAGGCACTACTCCAAGTCTTCTCTCCTCGTTCGACAACTTATCCTGCGTAAACAGTGGTCCTGTCACCGATGTCGGAGCCACGTACACCGTAAAGTTTCCCAAGCCAGGTAATTACAGGCTGGTCTGCCTGGTCCACGCGAACATGACCGGAACTATCCACGTTCTCGATCCCGCGCTTGAGCCTCCTCACGATCAGGAGTTCTACAGCCTCCTGGCGGCAAGACAAGCCCGGGAACTGCTCATGGATCACGACGGGGCACCTCGAAGGCTGAGGGAAGATGCTCACGGTGAGTCCGGTGAAGCAAGTCTACATGCGCACCATCACATGGTCGTCACCGGAACTGGCGAAGCCGTTTCAACTGCGGGCGGCATTAATTCGGTTTCGGTAATGCGCTTCATGCAGCCAAGCATCACGATTCGTGCCGGAGAGACGGTGGAATGGGACACCTTAGACGTCAGCGGCCACACCATCACCTTC
>DATLKS010000135.1:0-12874 GCA_035538255.1 Terriglobales bacterium | reverse complement strand
TAACTTTGTTCCGGCGCGCATAACATCAATCCTTGACAGGGTGAGGCATGGAAGCTATGCTCAATAACACTGGAGTTACAACCCCAAAAGAGTGCACTCCCCCTGTTGCTCGGTTCTATGTTTGGCGTCGCGCCACGCTGACCAGGACAGCGGGTCACGAATCATGACATGGATAATAGCAAAAATCCTAGGTTGAATCGACTAAGCCTTTACCGAGGCATCTACAGCAGAGTCGCAAGACAATTGAGTATCGACCCATCCTACGTAAGCCGTG
This sequence comes from Terriglobales bacterium, assembly GCA_035538255.1. GTDB lineage: Bacteria > Acidobacteriota > Terriglobia > Terriglobales > Acidobacteriaceae > Gp1-AA112. The sequence continues at coordinate 12,600 of DATLKS010000135.1, read as the reverse complement.
TTGCGCGTGGGGAACGCCAGTCCGCGAAAGTGGAGGCTGCGCTGCTGAAAGAGATCCGCAGGATTGAAAAAGGTACCAAATAGCCAGCAGCCCTGTTTCTTAGCCCTCCTGCATCGTAGTTTACTCCCTCACATCGCCATTGTGCCCGCCAGCCCTTCCGTTACTCGACCGAACGAGCTACAGTCCTTTTGTATGGCCGAAACGTTCATCTGCTCTCAGTGTGACCTCAACGAGGCACGTTGCACCTGCGAGAAATACTGCATCTTATGTCAAGGCTTGCACGATGTTCGCCTTTGCGCAGACGGCGCTTATTACTGCCGCGAATGCCGCGAGGCCTGTGATCTCCAGGCACAAATTTGACAGGTACGAATGGGAATTGCAGCGCCGAGTTGCCATCGCGAAGCCGCAGAACCCTAGACAACCACTGTTTCCCGGTGCTCTCCAAAAACCTCGCGCAGCTTGCCGGATATCTCGCCCAAGGTGCAGCTCCTCTCGACGGCTGCGATGACCGCCGGCATCAGGTTCTCGCCTGCGCTCGCGCACTCCTTTACACGGCTTAAAGCAGATTTCCAGCTGTCGGGATCTCTGCGTGCCCGCAGAGCTCTGACACGCTCAACCTGCTTTCGCTCCAGGTCTTCATCGATCCGCTGAATTGGGACTATCTTCTCCTCTTCTATGGCAAAGCGGTTCACACCCACAACCACCGCCTCGTTCCTGTCGATCCTCTGCTGCGTCTCATAGGCGGAGTTTTGAATCTCCTGCTGAACGAAACCTGCCTCGACCGCCTTAATCATCCCGCCGAGCGCCTCGATTTTGTCCAGGTAAGCACTGGCCCGGCTCTCAACTTCATCGGTAAGGCTCTCGATGGCATACGAGCCGGCGAAAGGATCAATGGTTTGAGCTGCTCCTGATTCATAAGCGATGATCTGCTGGGTGCGAAGAGCAATGCGAGCTGCCTCCTCCGTTGGAATCGCCAGAGCTTCGTCGTAGCCATTCGTATGAAGCGATTGAGTGCCGCCGAGTACAGCAGCAAGCGCCTGGGTCGCCGTTCGGACGATGTTTACCTCTGGCTGCTGGGCGGTAAGCGTCGAACCAGCAGTTTGCGTATGGAAACGCAACATCCATGACTTTGGATTGCTCGCTCGGAATCGCTCGCGCATGATCCTGGCCCACATGCGTCGCGCGGCTCGGAACTTCGCAACTTCCTCGAGAAAGTTGTTATGGGCATTAAAGAAGAACGAGAGTCGCGGAGCAAAGCTGTCGATGTTGAGTTCAGCATTCAGAGCAGCCTGGACGTACGCAATGCCATTGCCGAGAGTAAAGGCAACTTCCTGAGCAGCCGTGCACCCCGCCTCACGCATGTGGTAGCCAGAGATGGAAATCGGATTCCAGTCAGGCAGGTATTCATTACAGTACGCAAAGATGTCGGTGATTATCCGCATCGCTGCTTGCGGAGGGTAGATGTAGGTCCCGCGGGCGATGTACTCCTTAAGCAGGTCGTTTTGTACAGTCCCGGAGAGCTTGCGTGCATTGGCTCCCGTTCGCTTGGCAACCGCAACGTACAAAGCAAGTAAGATGATTGCGGTCGCATTTATCGTCATCGAAGTCGAGATCTTCTCCAAATTGATTCCGTCAAAGAGGCGCTGCATGTCTTCGATGGAATCGATCGCGACTCCCACCTTGCCAACTTCTCCCAGCGACATGGGATCATCAGAGTCATAGCCGATTTGCGTAGGCAGATCGAAGGCAACTGAGAGCCCCATCGTCCCATGCGCAAGCAGGTATTTGTAGCGGCGATTCGACTCCTCGGCATCGCCCATGCCGGCGTACTGGCGCATCGTCCACAGGCGTCCGCGGTACATGGTGGGCTGAATGCCGCGCGTAAAAGGATAGTGGCCTGGATAACCGACCCGCTGATCGTAGTCCCCGCCGCTGCGCGAGAGATCGTCTTCGCTATAGATCTGGCGCAACTCAGACACAGAATCTGGCTCAGGTTTGTCCGAGGACAAAGACTCAGCCATTAGCGTCTTCCTTGGGAGTGGACATGCGACGCGCTCGCCAGAACGAAGACGCGGCAAAATAAATCAGAAAAACAGCGAAGCCCACGCCGACAGCTACATGCCAGCTTGGCGGAGAAGAGGAATCCCCCGCGCGGATTTTCTGCCACTGATTCCAGGTAGCACCTATAACCCAAAGCGCGAACACCGCAAAGAAAAACCCAGTCACTTCCAACCACAGAATCCGACTGGCCCGGGCCGTGGCTTTCCCAACCGTCTTCGCAGCGGCAACGCCGCCTCGGACAGCATAGTGGCGATTGCTCATCTTCCACAAAACGCGCCCTACAGCTTGCGCCTTCTGAATGGTTCGCATATGGCCCACGTGTCGATTCTAGCAATCTGCAGCGAGACCAGCAGAATGGTAGTGAATACTCAGGCGATACAATTTGTTACGGCGGCTACTCGACTAAATGGACCTTCAGCAAAAAATTCGCACTCTCCCCACCAGCCCCGGCGTTTACATGTACAAGAGCGCAGAGGGTGAGGTGATCTATGTCGGCAAGGCGAAGAGTTTGCGCGCACGGGTCCGCTCTTATCTTCTTGAAGCGGCCACGCAGAACGCAAAGACGGGCTCCCTGATGCGCGAAGCCGCCGATGTCGAGTACATCGTCGTCGAAAATGAACGCGAAGCGCTGGCCCTGGAGAACAATCTCATCAAGCAGAAGAAGCCCCGCTTCAACATTCTTCTGCGAGATGACAAGACTTATCCCTACATCAAACTTACGCTGGCTGACCGCTTTCCGAAGGTATTCGTCACCCGTCGCTTGAAGAAAGATGGCAGCGCCTACTACGGTCCATACTTCCCCGGGAATCTGGCGCATCGCACCGTCGATCTCATCCACCGCAGCTTTCTGATTCCTTCGTGCAAGATCGACCTGTCTCGTTACCATCCCCGTCCCTGCTTGCAGTACTACATAAAGCGCTGCCTCGGCCCGTGCGTGAGAGATCTCACAACAGCGGAGGCGTACAGCGAAGCAGTGCGTGATGTGCAGCTCTTCCTGGAAGGACGCCAAGCGGACCTTGCACGCTCTCTACGCGCTCGAATGGAACGGGCAGCCATCGAGCAGCAGTACGAGGCGGCAGCCAAGTATCGTGACCTCATCAGCACAGTCGAAGATTTGATGGAACGCCAGCGCATTGCCGCCGCTGAGGGGGATGACACCGATGTCTACGGCTGTCACTACGAAAACCACATGTTAGCGGTGAACCTGTTTCATATGCGGGGCGGACGCATCCTCGATCGCCGTGAACTCTTTTGGGAAGACCTGCCGCAGTTCGAATTGATGCCTGCGCTTGCCGAGGATGCCGAATCTTCTGCGCTGCTGCACACGACGGAGCACTCACCCGAGTTCCATCCGGGACTGTTTTTTGCCGCCCTCCTGAAGCAGGTTTATATCGATCAACAGTACGTGCCGCGAAATATACTTGTGCCTGTTGAATTCGACGAGCGGCACGCTCTGGAAGAGTTGCTCTCGGAAAAACGCGGATCAAAAGTGGAGATACTTGTTCCTCAGCGTGGCGAGAAACGTTCCCTGATCGATCTCGCAGCGAAGAATGCCCACCACCTTTACGACCAGCGCTTCCGCGTGATGAAGCCATCGATCAGAACGATCCAGGAAGCTCTGCAGGACGCGCTCACTCTGCCCGACTTGCCGCGGAGGATCGAGTGCTTTGACATATCGCACATCCAGGGAGCGGAGACCGTGGCCTCGATGGTGGTGTGGGAAGACGGAGAGACGAAGAAGTCGGATTACCGGAAGTTCATCATTCGCACGGTCGAAGGAGTCGATGACTTCGCGTCGATGCGCGAGGTCGTTGCGCGTCGCTACAAACGCGTGACTGGCGAAAAGCAGAGGATGCCGAGCCTGATCCTGATTGACGGCGGCATCGGACAGCTCCACGCCGCGGCCGAGGCACTGGAATCGCTTGAGATCACTACCCAGCCAATGGCATCTATCGCCAAGCGCGAGGAGATCATTTATGTTCACGGGCAGGAGGACGAACCTGTCGTTCTCGATCGGCACTCGCCGGTGCTGCATCTCGTCCAAATGATTCGCGACGAGTCGCACCGCTTCGCCGTCACCTTCCATCGCAAGCGGCGCCAGATACGGGATCGTGCTTCTGAGCTCTTGGAAATTCCCGGCGTCGGCGCGCTCACTACACGACGGCTGGTCGAACACTTCGGCAGCGTCCGGGCGGTGAAAGAAGCTGAACCTGCCGCGCTATCGGCAGTCGTTACTCCGGCGCAGGCGGCTGCGATCCTTGAGCACTTTCGGGGAGAGGCGAGCACGAAAGTCACCAAGGACAACGGATGAGGTCGCGAAAGCGTAAGAGGTTTTTTCAAGACTTCTCGCTTACAACCACCCAATTACTTTCTCGGTCGGTCGCCCTCTTCGCGGTACTAATGACGATTATCGCGAGCGTCTCCTCTCCTGTCGCCGCCGATTCTGTCCGCGATGTCGCGAACCGTGTTGATGCTCGCTATAACCGCCTCAGCACTCTCAAGGCCCAATTTCAGGAGAGTTACAGCGGAGCTGGGCTGAAACGTGACGAGTCAGGCGAATTGTGGCTGCAGAAGCCGGGCAAAATGCGCTGGGATTACCAGCAACCCGCGCAAAAGCTATTCGTCATCGATGGCAAGAACGCCTACTTCTACGTACCGTCGGAGCGCCAAGCGCGACGGATGGCGGCCAAGAAACTCGACGATTTCCGCTCCCCGGTTCGCTATCTGCTTGGCAAAACCAAATTGCAAAGCGAGTTCAGCAAGCTGGCAATCTCAGCCGAGCCGCCAAAGCAGCCGGGAGACATCGTCCTGGAGGGTATTCCTAAAGGCATGGAAGACCGCGTCCAGCGCGTCCTGCTGGAGATCACCCCGGCCAATCAGATCGCCCGCATTCGGATTGAGGAGCTGGACGGCTCGACTACCGAGTTCAATTTCTACGAAATCCAGGAAAACGTGCCGGTGAAGGCAAGTCTCTTCCGTTTCACCCCGCCACCTGGAGTAGAGGTGATCGAAGGTCACGACGTCGAACCTTGAAGAATGGCAAAGAATCAATGAAGCCACTTGCTTTACGCGTGCGAACTGCTTAATATTTGTGCGCCCACCCCCCTCGTCCGAATCCTGCGACAGTTCTCCCGTGTCTAAAGGTATTGGTATGCGCATACATAAGCTTGGATCGCGGTTCTTACGGGTGGTGACTTCTGAGGGCAGAGTCCGCTATTTTTCCACGAGTGGATTTTCGGCCTTTCGCCTGTTTTGGATTTTCCGGAATTTCGGCAGCCTCGATGATCGCGTGTTGAGCGCGCGGCAGCTTAGGATCATTCAGGGAATCTGCAGTGGCGCAGAAGTTCGTAGAGAGCTGATTGATCTTTCAGGTCTCATTGGAACGCTAGAGCTCTCGAGTGCCGGCAGCGAATCATGGAACGCTCCAGAGGTGCGGCAAAGCATTCATCGTTTACAAGTGGACGTGGCTGAGGCCGCTACTCCTCGGTCTTTTCAGGTTCCATCTTTCGTTCTCAGCGCAACCGCTCTTATTGTCTGTGCTCTGCTTCTTGTCATCGTCCTTGCCAATCGCAATGTTCGCCGGCAACTGATCAGCCTGTCTTCGCGCTCGATCAAGATTACAGAGTCACTCCTGCCGCAGACGCCACGCTCTGCCACTGCACGACAACAATTCTCAGAGCAACCGCCTCCGCAGCCGCAGCTGGTGAGTGTTGCCTTACCCGCAACTAAAGGAACAGTTGCACCGAATACACAATTGAGTCTTGCTTTGGAGAGCACAGGCAGCGATGATTCTGAAGGCCCGCTTCTCGGAGTTGGAAACAGAGTCGCATTGCAACGCGCAAGTCTGCGAATCGAATCCTTGATCAACTCCGCTATGCGCCCCGGAGCTGAGAGTCACAATCTCACGGGCGGAAGCACTACGCCTGCTCGCCAGCAGCTCGCTGTCTCTGCTCCCTTGAAAGTTAGCGGCGTCAATACAGCCGCGATCGCCAGCTCCACTCGGAGACCCCATCCGCTAACTGCTACGGCAGAGACGCTGCCGCCTTCTGGTCCACCTCAGTCACACCCTGTGCTCGCCGAGTTTCCATCAGTGTCGAAAGATACACAGGTGATACTGCGTGCCATCGTTTCTCCCGACGGAAGAGTGGCGCGGGTCAACGTTGTGGAAGGCAATCCGAATCTGGCTCGCCAAGCCGCGCATGCAGTAACGTCATGGCGATACTCCGCGCGCGCAGGCAGCGGCAATACCGAGAGTCGAATCTTATTTCGCTTCGCACCCGACGTGACTACAGTGTCGTTCCTCGATCCTGGCGCATCGAAGATTAGCCGCTGAGGACGGTCTGAATACATCCTGCATCGCGTAGACCGGCTGCCTGAACCGCTGCCAAGTCAGGTATCCCAAAATAAAAACGGCCGGATATCTCTGTCCGGCCGTTCGATCAAACAAGGTTATTGCTGTTGATCCGTGCTGCGGCTATCTGGACGAATCACCTTGCCGTGTCGGCCGGTGTTGGCTGACGGCATTACCGAAATGGGATTCTGCAGTTTGAAGCTCACCAGAGTCTCCGGACGCAGATCGACGCGCTGTCCTTTGGTGATCGTGTTCGCACCCGCACCTGCGCCGGCGCCCGCCGTCGCTCCAATGGCTGCGCCCTTGCCGCCGCCGAAGATCCCGCCGAGGATCGCCCCTACGGCCGCCCCTCCTCCGACCTTCTCAGCCGTATTCTTGCCACGTGTTGCGGCTTTCCGCTCCCAGGTATCAGTAGCGACCTGATAGGTCTTGCCGTTGAAGCTGACCTTCTCTACATCGAGAACAAGTGAGGCGCCGCCGCTGTAGTGAGTCGCGGCGTGAGCTTCCATCACGCGGCCCTCAACTTCGGCGCCGGCAGGAATCACCGTCTGATCATCGACGACGATGTCAGAGTTCAGCGTTCCATGCCATGGGTCAGCCTCATGATTGGTCTCCGAACTCAAACCTTCCACGGTGCGCACCTGCAACACTGTTCCCGCAGGAACGGTGACCTTTTGTGGCGGAGGTGGCGGCGGAGGCGGAGTATAGGTATTCGCCGCGGAACTCGCGCCGACATCGGAGCTGTCTGGGGCGGTTGTAGTTGTGCTGGTTCCCTGCGAGTTGCTATAGGAATTGGATGCGGAAGGCTGTGAGTGACGCGAACGCACGTGCGTCGTTGTGGCACGGCTCGGCGACGGACGCCGCGCTGGCTGCTCTTCCGGTTGGGGCTCAGGAGCCGGAGCTGCGCTGGCCGTCTGCACCGCCAGACGGCTGACCACCTGCTTCACGCCTTGCGCCTGCTGCGCGTCGTTGAGCGCCGAAGTCACTTCTGCGTCACTGTTTACCGTACCGCTGAGTGTGACTACGCCTTTATCGGCGTTGATCGCGATCTGCCGTCCCGACAGCGATGGATCGGAAGCAATTCTGGTTTGTACATCGCCGGCTACCTGCGCGTCCGTGCGGTCTCCGGCTACATTGGCCGACTTCGAGCAGCCGCTCAGAGCTGCAAGGGTTAGCAGCATCGTGAGCGTGAGGACTGCTCCTGCGGACTTCAATTTCATAACCTTCTCCTTAGCGAATCTCTTCTGGGTTAATACAGAACGGCTGCTTACGATTGCCTTGCGTGCCGCAAAAAATTGGCGCTGACCAATGAGGAGATACCTCCACCATTTTATAACTCCAATATGGCCGAATTGTTGCTGAGCTGTTCAAATTCGAGCACTTGCCATCTCACTGAAGACAAACGCCAAAGCGCGAATTAAGTTGTAAGCTCGCTGTAAAACCGTTGGGTTATTCCTGACTAAGCTGTGTTCAGAGAACGTGATCAGCAGTCAAATCTCTCCGCAATCTGGCGCCAAAAGCTGTGGGATCGATGCCAAACACCTGCTTCATTGGTCCTGGATCGGCGGCTGAGCCCTCTTTCAGCATTCGCAGCTGCACTGAAGTGACCGGCGGGTCTACAGGCAGGAGCGAGAAGACCGCCGCGGCCATTTTCATAAGCGACATCGGAAGATGCACGACCGTCTTGCGAATGTTCATGCAGGAAGCAATCTCATCTGTGATCTCATTTAGGGTGAGCTCCTCGCCACCGACCAGATCAATGGTTCTCCCGACTGCTTGGGGATTCGTGAGTGACTGCGCGAAACACTCGGCAACATCTTCCACGTGAACTGGACGAAATCGATATTCTCCTGTCCCTGGGACTGGCCGAATCAATGGCGCAACTCGCATGACTTTGATCATCTGCTGCACAAAGGCGCTGCCTCGACCAAAGATCAGCGACGGCCTGAGCACTACCCACGAGAGTCCGCTGTTGCGGACCTCCTCTTCGGCCGCAAACTTACTGGTGTGATACTCGGTTGCATTCTGCGGCCGGGCACCTAAAGCAGACATCTGGACGAATCGGGAAACGCCTGCCTGCCGCGCAGCTTTCACCAGGTTACGTGTGCCTTGATGGTGGATTGCCTCAAACGTTTGACGTCCTTGCTCGTAAATGATGCCGACGAGATTTATCGCCGCATCGCAGCCGGTCATCGATTGAGCAAGATTCTGTGACAGGATATCGCCTTCGACTTCCTTCAGGACTCCCGAACCGGCACCGGCGAGGGCTCCGCGTCGCCGGACCAGTGCCTGAACTTCATAGCCATCGCGCAGCAATCGGCGGAGCAGGTGTGAGCCGACAAATCCCGTCGCACCAGTGAGGAATATCTTCATTGCGAAGGCTTAGATCCAGAGAAACATATGGTCTTCGCGAGTGCAAATGCGACCTGCTGGCGAAACAGGAGAGCTGTTTGGGAACGGCAGTTTGCGCATCTCTGGCGAGATCTGCCGAGCCACTACCAGGCTTGATCGATCTAGGCGGAATCTCCTGATAAGGCTTAACTTACGCCCGTGCGGAAATCCAATTCTGGGGGCGCAACTCGTTTGGGGGTCTTGGGTTTCTATCCCTAGAAAAACCCCATCTGAGGCAGAACACGGCTCAGACCGCGTCATTGGAGTACCGCTGTCCAGTTGTAGGGAGGGTCAACCACAATGAAATTCTTCAACAAACACTTGCTCTGGACATTAGCTTTGGCAGTTGCCGCAAGCACTGCTGGTGTGGTGCAGGCGAACGCACAAGACCGCGATCACGACCGCGACGATAACAGATATCACGACAACAGAAATTGGGACAGGCACCATGACCGTGATCGCGATCATGATCGAGACCGAGATCGCGATTGGCGCAATCGCAACAACGGTTACTACAACAATGGCCGATATAACAACGGTTACTACAACAACGGTTATTACGGCCCGTACCGCAACAACGGCGGATATTACGGTAACAATGGCGGGTACTACGGCGGAAACTCTGGCTACTACGGCGGACGCGGTATGGGACAGGCCTCCCAGATCGGATACCAGGATGGTCTTCGCGACGGGCAAAATGATCGGGCAACCGGCCACAGCTATCGTCCGACTCAGGACGACAACTACAGGAATGCCTCTCGCGGGTATAGCTCAATGTATGGCAACAAAGACCAGTACAAGGCTACCTACCGCCAAGGCTACGAGCGCGGATACCAGCAAGGCTACGGCGCAGGTGGCGGCCGCGGATGGGGCTGGTAACGCCAGAGAGTACAGCATTTCGGGAACGCAGAGCAGGCGGCAATCGCCTGCTCTTTGTTTTCGGCTCGCCTCAATAAATCATTGGGCTGGAGAGACCTCCTGACCTGAGACAGAGAGGGAATTCCTCGCTTGCCCCGCACCGGGATTTGCTCGACGAGTTGCAGCATGAGTCTGGCCGGAGGAAACGGAGGCGAGGCTCCTGCTGGAAAGCAATTCAACTCAAGGAAAAGGGAAATTAACAGCGAATTTCCTTGCGCAGCCGCTTGCGCCGAACCGAAAATTCTTCGCAAATCATTGAGCGGTAGTGGATTAATAGGATCTAGGTATTCTCTCGCCGTAAATAGAACAGAATAACAGCGTATTAACAGCGAATCTAGTTACTTCCTGCGATTCCCAAAACGGTACACTCCATTCGACGCAGGCTCCACAGCGCGAAAACTTTCGTTGACTCAGATCTTCGATTCGTGGTGGCACCGAACTAGGTTCGGCGCCGACGACGTTGTTCCGGCGGTGGCTCTTCAAAAGCTTACTTTTCCAATACGTCCCAAGTGCTGCATCAGTCAACGCAGGGTCCCAATGGCCTTTTCGACTTAGTACTGATGGCCAGCCATGCCGTCGCCCCGTCCCGGTAGGGCTTGCCCGACGAAGCCCTTCCCGCAATTCCTATTCTTGTGGATGAAATCCCACTGCTCAACGATTTAGACATTAGGACGGGCGTTGCAGGATTACCATAAATCTCAGCAGTACAGGATGCTCACGCGTTCTAATCCATGTGGAGAACCCAAGAATTGATGAAGTATCTCGCAGTCGCCGGACTATGTTGCACTGCATGGCTCGGGACGACCTCGCTCGGCGCGATGCCACTAACCGCTTCGGGCGAAGATACGCAGGCCACCAGGACAGTATCCGAGGGATCCCCTGCCCCGGATTTCACCCTTCCGTCAGAGGACGGAACTGCGGTTTCGCTCAGCCAATTCCGCGGAAAATGGGTAGTACTGTACTTTTATCCCAAAGATTTCACTCAGGGATGCACGATCGAGGCCCACAACTTCCAGCGGGACGAAGCACAATATGTTGCGAAGAATGCCGGCATTCTCGGCGTGAGCCTTGATTCAGCCGAGTCGCACAAGCAGTTCTGCGCCAAGGAAGGACTCAATTTCAAGCTCTGGGCCGACGAATCGGCCAAGTGGTGACGCAATACGGAAGTCAGACGAACTTCCAGGGCAAGAGGTATGCGGCTCGAAACAGCTTCATCATTGACCCGAACGGAGTAGTAAGAAAGATTTATCGCGGAGTAAAGCCCGGCGGACATAGCGAAGAAGTGCTGAGTGCGCTATCTGAATTGCAGCGCAGTAAAGCCTAGCTTTTCGCTAAGGGCACGCGACATTTGGTTGCGAGGAAGCGATCCTGGACGGAGCCGATTCGCGCGAATTGCAGTTTGAGCAGCTCGCACTGGTGCATATCCGCGCGCTGCTAAGGGCTGCGGTGCGCCTTGCCCACGATGTCGCAGTGGCCGAGGATCTGGTGCAGGATGCCATGCTCCGAGCCTGGCGCCACTTCGATCGTTTCCAGCAGGGCACCAACTGTAAAGCGTGGTTGTTTCGCATCATGCTGAACTGCTGGAGCACACGGCACCAGCAAATTCGGCAGGAGGCAATTCAATTTTTTCCGGAGCAGTACGCCGACAACATTGGCGCCGAACGGCGTCAGACAACCAGATTCACCGCGGAAGAGATACAGAACGCGATCGACCTGCTCCGGGAGGAGTACCGCACCGTTCTGCTTCTGTTCGCAGTAGAGGGATTCTCGTGCAAAGAGATTGCGGAGATCCTGGAAATCCCAATCGGAACCGTGATGTCGCGGCTGTCCCGGGCACGCAGTCTGGTCAGGGACGACCTCGCGAAGCGAGAGGCCCGGTACCTGAAAGCGAAAGCAAAACTATGAACTGTTCTCAGTACGACCACGTCACGGAAGCATACCTGTCGGGAGAAATCGACGGTCCGGAGTGGCGCAGCCATCTGAACGAGTGTCCGGAATGCGCCGGAAAATTACGCGGCGAGTCGAATTTCGACCTGATTATCCGGCAGGCAGTCAGCGCCGAACGATTGCAGACCAGACAACTTGAGGCCCATGTCCGTGCCGCCATTCGACGATCAGCCGCGTCGTGGTATCGTCCCATCTTGGTACGGATACCATATGCCGTTGCGGCTATGGTTGCATTCGCCACTCTAGTAATCGCCACGATCGCTTATGCTGAGGGTCGCATCGATCGCACCGCCATTTGCGTTGACGCTGCCGACGATCATCAGGAAGAAATAGTCGGCAAGGCGCCGCGAAAGTGGCGCTCCGACGCCAAGGACGTTGAAGCTCTCTCCCAAAAAGTGACTGGCGATCCTTCCGTTCCCGCACGCATCGTACCTGCCGGATACCATCTGGTTGGCGCCCGCATTTGCGTCCTGCATGGCAAGAAATATATGCATCTAGATTACTCCGATGGGAGCAGCGACATCTCCCTCTTCGTCCGCCATCAGGATGAAGCCAAAACCGTCGCGACCCGCCTTCTAAATTGGTTCGAATCCACCGCTCCGAAAACCGAACGCGTTGATAACTTCGCAGTCGGCTCTGTCCAGAAGCACAGCCTATCGCTAGTGCTGGTCTCGTCATCCTCAGTCACTGATTTGCAAAGAATCGTTGATCAGGTAGGAGATAGGCTGTAGAGAAAATAGGTGACAGGGTACAGGGGGACAGGTTACAGGGCACTCCAATACTTTCGCAGATTTTAGGATGCCATAGACTTCTCAAAATTTTCCCAGAAGCGCAGAGGTGTAGCAGCTGGCTTTTTATTTCACAAGATGCCGCGGATCAGCGCGTACTTTTACTCTGTAACCTGTCCCCCTGTAACCTGTTCCCTGCGTCCT
>DATLKS010000134.1:0-1580 GCA_035538255.1 Terriglobales bacterium | reverse complement strand
AGTCATCGAGGGCTCAATCATGTCCAGCAGCGCAGTTGCCAGCCAGCTCAAATCCTGTCCGATTTACATCAATGGCAAGCCACAGATCTCGCGCGGTGAGCTGCTCATTCAGCACAATCCTGCGACCGGAGAGCCGGTGGCAGAAATTCCACTGTGCACGAGCGAAGAGGTTTCGGCTGCAATTGCCTCCGCGCAGGCGGCATTTCCCGCATGGTCTGCTACTCCTGTGCTCAACCGCTGCCGCGTGCTCTTCCATTTCCATCAGCTCATGGAAAAGCATGCCGACGAACTGATCGCACTGGTGACTGAAGAGAACGGCAAGGTTCGCGAAGAGGCTCGTGGATCGTTCCAGCGTGGTCTGGAATGTGTTGAGTTCGCCTGCGGAGTTTCCAGTCTGATGATGGGCGAGACAGTCGAGCATGTCGGAGCCGATGTTGATGGATGGTCGACTCGGCATCCCCTGGGCGTCTGCGTGGGAATCACGCCGTTCAATTTTCCCTTAATGGTCCCACTCTGGATGTTTCCAGTGGCCATTGCCTGCGGCAATACGTTCGTGCTCAAGCCTTCCGAGCGCGTGCCGCGCTCTTCCGTGCGTCTGATGGAACTGGTTTATGAAGCAGGATTGCCTGCGGGCGTGATGAATCTTGTGCACGGAACCAAGCAGGTTGTGGATCAGCTTCTCACCGATCCCAGAATAAAGGCGGTTTCCTTCGTTGGCTCCAGCCCGGTTGCCCAGTACATCTACACCACTGCTGCCGCAAACGGCAAACGCGTGCAGGCGCTGGGCGGAGCGAAGAATCATTCCGTAGTAATGCCTGATGCCGACATGAAGCATTCCGCGGGCACGATTATGTCTTCGTCGTTCGGGTGCGCGGGCGAGCGCTGTGTGGCGACAAGCGTAGTCGTAGCCGTTGGCGAAGCTGCCGATCCGCTGCTTGCTGCACTCAAGAAAGCAGCAGACGAAATGAAAGTTGGCGACGGTTCGGAGCGAGATACCGTCATGGGACCGATCATCAATAACGAAGCCAAGAAGCGGATCCTCAGCTACATCGATCTCGGAGAGCGCGAAGGCGCGAAACTCGCGCGCGATGGACGCAAAGACTCATGCTGCGATTCAGACGGATACTTCCTCGGCCCAACAATTTTCGATAACGTGAAACCCTCAATGCGCATTGCTCGCGAAGAGATTTTTGGTCCTGTGCTTTCAGTGGTTCGCGCAAAGAATCTCGACGAAGCGATTAATGTCGTAAACGGCTCTGAGTACGGCAACGCTTCCTCGATCTTTACTAAGTCGGGACAAGCAGCCCGCGAATTTAGTGCGAAGGTGCAAACCGGAATGGTAGGGATTAACGTCGGCGTTCCCGCGCCAGTCGCGATATTCCCATTCACCGGCTGGAAAGGCTCTTTCTTTGGCGATCTGCACGCGCTCGGCAAAGATGGCGTGAAGTTCTATACGGAAACTCGCGTTGTTACTTGCCGGTGGGTGTAGCCGCAAAAACAGAAACATGACACGGACTGCACGGAAAAGCAAGGATTCACACGGATAAAGCAAAACGGAAGCTCTTCCTCCTTATCCGTTC
>DATLKS010000133.1:0-5807 GCA_035538255.1 Terriglobales bacterium | reverse complement strand
CAAAAGGCTTTGAGCCTTCCGCGATCCTGATTTCACAAAATCAAATACAAGATCTTGTGATTTCAATTTTCGGAATCCGAATATCTTGTGATTAAACTTGGATCGGCGCAGGATTACTCCGCATTTGGAACCAGACTCCCCAAAGGATTTTGCCCCCAAGAAATTCGCGGGCGTTTTCATTTCACTTGCGTCGATCCCACTCGACACTTCGTTCCCTCGCCACGGTCTCGTACAGCGAATCGCGAGATATTCGCTTTTTGTTCGGCTAGCATCACACCACAATCGACGACACGAGTCAAGGCTGTGGTTGATGAGTAAGGCGGTGGATTGCATGATGCCGAGTGCCGAAGGCTGGGTGTCGAGCAGTGTGCTGCCTTTGCTTCGTTCGACGAATCGGACCTCGTCGCGCCACTGTGGCTCAAGCGGAAGCGGATCAATAAAGGGGATAGGGAGTTCTAGAGAGGCGTGATGCGCTTGACGCGCGATGAGGGTTCCCGAATCGGAAGCAGAAAATTCCTGGTTTTTGCCTTAGCCTTCTCAGCTGGAGCTAGGCGAAATCGCCGGGGGCCGCTGAGAACCAGCCGGTAGTTCTCCAAATTCAAGAAGATAGCAAGAGCCTATTTAATTAGGAAGAATGCTGCGTTGTAGGTGAGTCATGCACTTGTTCGTCCAGCACGCCTACGTATATTCTAAGGCATGTTTCATGACAGCCGAAGCAGGCGCCCGCATCCAATAACACTCCGCAAACTCACCTAAACCCATCGCAACGCATCCGCGTATGGGAAATATTTCAACTTCCAAACATTCCAAACGCAGATCGGAAGGAGATTCTCAAATGAAAAGTACACTTTGGAGAAGAGCGTCGGAACTTGCAATCCTGCTGGTACTTACGAGTGGGATTCCGATGTTAGCAGAGACAACTCTGGGCCTGACCGTGCCGGTTACGGGAAGCAATAGCTTTAGCGGAACAGCAACGATCAACCGATTCGTGAATCAAGGCGGCCAGATAGTCGCAATCGGCTCGGTTGCAAATTCGTCACGGACGGCGTTCGCCGGCGTGGCTTGGCAAGTGACCCTCAGCCCGAATACTGCCAGCCCGAACACAGGCAGCTCAGCGGGCTACTCTGGCCAAGCCCCAGCTGCCCACCTCACCCAAATCGCCTGGTCGCCGACCCGGCAAAGCGACGCCAGAATTGTACCCGTTCAGAACCAGGGCACCAGTTGTGGGGTTCTGAATCTTAGTCTGGCGAGTCCAACTACGGTTAATCTTGCCGGTGCTTCAGTGACTCTCAACGCGATCGGGCTCAGTGTCAGTGGCCAGTCCGGCACTCCGGTAGGCGGCATAGTGTGCTCCCTTTCGACTCTGGTAACCAGCGTCGGCGGCATTGTGGGCAGCGTGGCGAATGTAGTCAATCTCCTGAATACCCTCCTCGGCTCGTTGACAGGAGCGCTCGGCGGCCTGACTGGAGGCTTGGGCGGCGCGGGCGGCGCCTAACTGGCGGCCTTTAGGACCTCAATCCCGGGCGATTAATGCTGAAGAGGGCCAGCGACACTTTCCAAAATGGGACTTTATTGGCTTCTTTGGCTAGCCGCCGAATTTCTTTGCGGTCACCTCTCGCTATCGCTGCCGATTCGGGCTAACCGGGGGCGGCAGTGATAGCGCTAGGACCTAGTCTTCCCTTAAGCGGCTGACTGCCGACCTTCCTTGACGGCATCAACATACTTGCCTTCATACGTACAAGCCCGAGAGGCAGAAACGCGGGACACGCCAGATTGTTTCCCAAATTAGGACAATGGAGAACACGTTCCGTCTCTCGCCGATTCTGTGGCCTCAGGGGGAACAATCTCATCTGGCCTACCAATCCCCACTCCGCGCGCATCCTCATTCCGCGCGCAGGGCATTTGCTGGGTTGACGGATGCGGCGCGATGCGCGGGAAAGAAGCTAGCACCCAGTGCTGGTCCGGCCAAAGTGACGGCTACGATGACGAGGGTGGTTGGGTCCCAAGATTTGGTGCCGAACAACAAGTTTCGAATCAGCGTAGCTGCGGCGAGCGATCCCGCCAGACCGGCGGCTAGTCCGATCGCGATCAGCCACGCAGCTTCTTTCATCACCAATCCATAGACCGTACTGCGCTGTGCTCCGAGGGCCATGCGCACTCCGATTTCGCGAGTTCTCTGGCTGACGGAATAGGCGATCACACCATAAAGGCCGACGATGCTGAGCAGAAGCGCGACAGCGGCAAAGCTTCCGACGATCCAGGTAGATGCCCGGTGCAGGTAGGCAGGTTGGGAGTCGTGCATGCGTTGATCCATAGTGGAACCGCCGAAAGTCGCGATCGAGGGATCAATGTTTCGAATCACAGTCGAGAGCATGGGCAATACATTCTGGGCGGGCACGGCCGTGCGCGCCACCACGTGGAAGAAGGGCGTGGGCCCGTTCTCAAAGGGGAGATAAAAAGCGCAGCGGGCTTCAGTGTCGAGGGGACCCTCACGGATATCGTCGATGATGCCGACGATCTGCTTGGCATTTTCCGGTTTGCCTCCCTCGAAGTTGATGCGCATGCCGATCGGATCCAATCCTGCGAAATATTTTCGGGCTAGCGCGTGGTTGATGATGACAACGCCGTGAAGATGGCTTGGGTCTCGGTCGAAATCGGTGAAGTAGCGCCCTTCCAGAAGACGTGCTCCCAGTGTCTTGAAGTAGCTGGTGCTTACTGAACGCCAGGCGACTTCATTGTGTTCTCCGGGATGCTCGTGGCCGAGAATGACAAAACGGCTGGTCCCGTCGCCGTCACCGACCGGGAGCCTGCTGGTCACGGCTGCGGAGGTCACGCCGGGCAAGGCTGCGACGCGGTCGAGAATCTGGCGCTCAAGAGAAATCTTCTCTTCATCCTTGGAGTAGTGCTCACGGGGAGCTGACAGGGTGAGAAGGGCGAGGTTGTGCGGCTGCAGTCCGGGATCAACCTGCAGCAGGCGATAGAAACTCTTGGCGAAGAGACCGGCGGCGACGAGCAGAACGACGGCGGTCGCGAGTTCAATGGCGACGAGATTGGATCCGAAGCGACGCCACTGCAGGCCGGAAGAGCTGCGCCCACCCTCTGTGAGTCCCACGCGCATAGATTCGGACGACAAACTGACCATTGGCGTGAAAGAGAACAGCGCCGCACTGAACAGCGAAATAATTAATGAGAAGAGCAGGACATGCGGCGTGAGGCCGAGTCGTTGAAGATAGGGCATTCCAGCGAGAATGTCCTTCGGAACTAGACGCGTCAGAAGATTCATAGTGGCGTCAGCCGCGATGACCGCGAATGCGCTGGCGGCGACAGAGAGCGCCAGTCCTTCAGTGACAAACTGACGCAGGAGGCGACCGCGAGGTGCGCCGAGGGCTCCGCGAACCGCGACTTCGCGCTTGCGGTTTTCGCTCCGTACGAGCAGCAGGCTCGCGACATTGACCGTGGCAATGAGCAGGAGCAGCGCGGCGCCGCCGAGCATCGCAAGCATGATGGGCCGGATGTCGCCAACAATGACGTCGGTGAGCGGCTCGATGAAAGCTCCCTGACTATTGTTCGAAGTGGGATACTGCTGCTCGAGCTGCTTCGCAATACCCGACATCTCAGCCCTGGCTGCCTCGAACGTGACTCCGTCTTTTAGACGTCCGAGTCCAAAAAGCCAGTGGCACCCGCGGCAGGGGCTTTCGTCGTGCTCGGCGGCCCAGAACTCGGCCGGCTCGGCGGGAGCAAAATGGAAGTTGGCAGGCAGTACTCCGACAATGGTGTTGGGATTGCCGTCGAGCGTGACGGTTTGGCCGAGGACATCGGAACGGCCGCCGAAACGCTGCCGCCAAGTAGCGTAGCTCAGGAGGATCATCCGCGGCGCCGAAGGTTTGTCCTCGCCTTCAGAAAAATCGCGGCCGAGGATGGGTTTGACTCCCAGAACGCGGAAGAATCCTGCGCTTACGCGCGCGCCAGGCGCCATTTGCGTTCCAGTCGGAGTAGTAAGCATGAAGCCGTTCGAGTCATAGACTTCGAATGAAGTGAAAGATTTGTTCAGCCTCTTGAAATCGTAGTAGTCAGGGAATGACAGGTGGAACCGCTGACCGAGTGGAATACTCCCAAAGATGACCGCAAGGCGTGAAGGATCGCGATAAGGAAGCGGCTTGATCAGTGCAGCGTCAACGAAGGAAAAGATGGCGATTGTCGCGCACATACCCAGAGTGAGCACGAGCAGCGCAGTAATGGCGAAGCCGGGGTTCTTGCGAAGCTGGCGAAGAGTGTAGCGGAGATCTTGAAACAAAACGTCTAAGAACGGGAGGGCATTGCGCTCGCGGTAGGCCTGCGTAGTGGCTTCGATTCCACCGAGTCTGATGAGTGCTTCCCGCCGCGCTTGTTCCGCGGTCATGCCGGAGCGAACGTTATCCTCAATGTGCATCTGCAGATGCGCTTGCAGCTCCTCGGCAAAATCCTGATCTTGGCGGGATCGGCGAACGACTCTCCAGAAACGAAGGAACAGCGCGCGAATCTTTCTCATAAAGACTCCTCACCAGGCGACAGAAAGCGGGCAAGGATCGCCGCAGCCTTCTCCCACCGCTGTGATTGTTTTTCAACCTGCCGCCGTCCGGCGCGTGTGAGTCGGTAGAAGCGCGCGCGACGGTTGTTTTCTGAGGTGCCCCACTCAGAGGAGATATAGCCTTCCTGCTCCAGCTTGAGCAGCGCGGGGTAGATAGTTCCATACTAGACGATCAACTGGTCGCCGCTGGTTTGCTCGATGCGGCGCGCTAGTCCATACCCGTGAAGAGGACCCATCGATTCGAGGGTCCTCAGAATCATCAGGGCAAGAGTGCCCTGCCAAACGTCCCTTCCGTCCACAACCCTCTCCTATTTATTGACAATAGGACTGTAAACCTGAGACGTATTGGATCGCAATGCGTGAGCAATACCTAATCAATCAGATTAGAAGTTTTAGCCAAAGGTCGGAGCGGAGGCGAGGAGGAAATGACAGAAAAATGCATTTTTCTAGAGCTCTCCGCTGTGCTGCGGGCCGGCGCTACGGCAACGAGGAACAGGATTCCTGAAGCAAAGATTTATCATTTCAACTTCGCTTGATGATGAATACAGTTTTGTCGTCGATGCGGTCTGCCTCGCCAATCTGCCTGAGGTGATCGTCGTCTGCCGCCGCGTGCCCCAGCAGCGCAGTGCAGATGTCTTTTGCTGACTTCCAATAGTGCTCACGCATTACCGATTCGAGATGTCGGCGTTCTTCTTCATCACTGCCGTCATAAACGCCGTCGGTATAAAGAAAGAGAATGTCGCCAGGACTCATTAATGTGATTTCGGCAACATTGGAGGATTTAGCTTCCCTGGGCCGAAGGAGTTGCATTGAGAAGTACCGCTTACGATCTGGATGATCGTCAGGGATCTGCAGGCCCAATGCGAGGAACTGCACCATTCGGTCTTTGTCCAATTCCACAAACCTGCGGTATTCAGCAGAGAACACGAGCGGCGGCGGGTGTCCGAAATTCACGAAGCGGAAGTAGCCGTAGGGATGCACTTCTCCATACAGCATTGTCGCAATCTCGCGCGCATTTTCTTTTTCGCTCCACCCGAGTGCTTTGCGAGCCGTGACCGAAAGCGCCAAACGGAGGTTGATATTCTCAAAGAGCTCCGGCGTGGTGCGTCCATGCTGATCAAGCTCGGAAAGCATGAAAGCATGGAATGTGTCGTGCACCGTGGAGGCAATTTTCGCTGAAATGAGACCGTGTCCTTGAGCGTCGACCAGCAATACACCCGCCGTGCTGTACAGCTCACGC
>DATLKS010000132.1:0-4694 GCA_035538255.1 Terriglobales bacterium | reverse complement strand
ACAAAGGTCGATTTAAACGAGATTTTGAAGGATGAATTCCGAAGTGGCACAACCGGCTCGGGCCTATCGCGCCTCACGCCCGCCAAGCTCCTGGTTAGCACTCAGGTTGTGGTCTCGCTGGCGCTGGTGATGGCCGCTGGTCTTTTCATCCGCAGCTTGCAAAATCTGGAACACCAGGAGCTGGGCTTTGTTCCGGATCAGGTGTTGGTTTGCCGGCTCGATCTTGCTGCTGCCGGATATAAGAAGTCTCAGCTTCCACAGTTCTATTCGCGGCTAATCGATCGCATCCTTGCCCTGCCTGGCGTATGTTCGGCGTCGCTGGCGAATTCGGGAATGTTGAGTGGAAGTGCCAACACTTCGAACATATCGATCGAAGGCTATACCGAAAAACAGAACGAGAACATGGATGTTGAACATCGGCATGTCACATGGAACTACTTGCAGGCAAATGGCATACCGTTACTCGAAGGACGCGACATTAGCCAGCATGATCAGCAAGATACGGTTCACATCGCCCTGGTCAACGAGGCCTTTGTCCAGCGCTTTTTCTCGAATCAGAACCCCATCGGCCACAGGTTCCGACTGGGATCTCCATTCGTGCCGCCCGGAATGGAAATTGTCGGCGTAGTGAGAGACTCGAAATATAACTCGCTCGAAGAGAAGCCACATCCCATGGCCTTTATTCCTCTGCTGCAGGAGCCATTCGCATCAAATCCCAATCAGTACAGTGATCGTCCATATGCTTACGGGAATGAGTTGGACATACGCGTGGCAGGCGATGCCGCGGCGAGTTCTCATGCGGTGTTGCGGGCAATCGCGGACATCGATCGCAACATTCCCGTGTCGGGCATTACTACTCTGAAGCAGCGAGTCGATGATTCAGCCCGCGACGCTAGGGCAGTTGCGCAACTCTCCGGATTATTCGGGCTGCTAGCGTTGGTGCTTGCCCCTATCGGACTCTACGGAGTGATGGCTCACAACGTATCCCGGCGCACGCACGAGATCGGCGTGCGAATGGCCGTGGGTGCCCAGGCACGCGATGTCCTGCAGATGGTTCTGCGCGAATCGTTCCTGGTTGTGATGACTGGTATAGTTTTTGGAATTCCCGCAGCACTGGGAATGGGCCGCATTATTTCATCTCAGCTCTTTGGCTTGTCGTCGCGAGACTCGCTCACGCTGGCCTTTTCCACACTTCTTCTCCTGATCGCCTCGATCGTAGCCAGCTATCTGCCTGCACGCCGAGCAGCTAGAACTGATCCCATGGTGGCACTGAGGCACGAATAGAGGCTTTATGAAATGGCAAAACATTCTTCTCAGATTGCGAGCTTTGTTTTGTCGTCGCGAGATGGATGAGGAACTCAGCGAAGAATTGCAATTCCATCTGGAGATGCAGGCGAGAAAGAACCAGGTTCGAAATCTCGACGTTGCCGAAGCCAGACGCCGTGCCCGCTTGCAATTTGGCAGTTTCGAGCGGGCGACGGAAGCATGTCGCGAAGCGCGCGGAGTGCATCTGCTCGAAACTCTGCTTCAGGATCTTCGCTATGGGACTCGCACGCTGCTCAAAGCTCCTGGATTCACCGTTGTAGCGGTCGTGACGTTAGCTTTGGGAATAGGCGCTAACAGTGCGATTTTCAGCGCTGTGCATTCTGTATTGCTGAAGGACTTACCCGTGAGGGAGCCGGAAAAGCTCAAGTTGCTCGATTGGTCGTATGCCCCCGGTTGGCGTTTTCCAGAGAAGTTTCAGCTTCACAGCAACGGACACTGGGAAACCGACAGCGCTGGTCGCCCAGCTTCAGAATCTTTCCTCCTGCAGTTCCTAAAGGAGTTTCGCTCAACCAAACTCTTTTCTACTCTGTATGGGTTCAGTCCGCCTTCGACAGTGAACGCCAATGGCGCGATGACCGTCGGCCAACTCGTTTCAGGAGAGTTCTTCAGCGGTCTCGGTATCCAGCCAGAGCTCGGCAGGTTGATCGACCAACAGGATGATGATCCCGAATCGGCACAGGTCGTTGTCATCAGTCATCGGTTCTGGCGCGATCATTTCGATTCTGATCCAAACATCGTTGGTCGCCAATTAACCCTGAATAACCATCCTTTTACCATTATCGGAGTTACGCCAAAGGGATTCTTTAGCGCCCAAGTGGGCGTTGAGATCGATGTTTACGCATCTCTTTCCGCTGAAGGTGAACTGCACACTCTGAATGGACCTGAAACGCAAGAGCATGAAATTCCATTTCATCTCCGGCCAAACGTCTGGTGGGTGCAGATGATGGGCCGACTCGCTCCAGATATCAGCGAAGCGCAAGCGCAGACCCAACTTACTGCGCTCTTCCGAAAAAAGTTGAATGAAATAGGCGTAACCAATCTGGATCAGAGCGGCTCGCCTCGCGTGGATGTCCGTCCAGGCAGTCGCGGTCTCGACGAGTTAAAGGAGCGTTTTGCTCAGCCTCTTGTCGTCCTCTCCTGGGTAGTGGCAATCGTGCTTCTGATTGCTTGCGGAAACGTAGCGAACCTTCTTCTCGTGCGCGGCACGAACCGCAGTCGCGAAATTGCTTTACGATTTTCGCTCGGCGCCACCAAATCGCGCGTACTGCGCCAACTGCTAACGGAAAGCGTGTTGCTTTCTCTCACAGGTGGCGCACTGCGACTTCTCTTTGCCGTATGGATAAACCGGCTGCTGCTAGGACTATTGTCTCCGCCTCAGACGCGCTTCATTCTCAGCGCACAGCTCGATGGCACTGTGATCGGCTTCAGTGCGTTGATGGCAATCGTGGCATCTGTAGTCTTCGGTATGTTCCCAGCAATGCGCTCGGGAAGCGTGGAACTGACGTCCGCACTGAAGAGCGGAGGATCTTCAACGCTGGCCAAATCGCAATCGAAGCTAAGCCGCGGACTGGTTTCGACACAGGTTGCAACTTCGATCTTGCTTTTGATGGGTGCGGGACTGTTTGCACGTACTCTCAGCAATCTGCGGGCGACCGACTTGGGATTTGATCGCAACAATCTACTCCTTTTTGCCGTTGATCCCGAATTGAGAGGTTACAAAGCCCAGCGATTGAAGGATCTATTGGACCAGATGACCGCTCGTCTGCAACTTGTTCCCGGAGTGCGCTCGGTTGCCTTCGTTGAACACCCTGCCATCAGCGGCAACAGGGACGGCGGAAGGGTGATCAGCGATCTTCCCGCAAAATCGACTGATATCGTAAATGCCCTATATAACACGGTGGGGCCTGCGTACTTTGACACAATGGACATCCGCCTGCTGGAGGGGCGCACATTCGATGCCCGAGATACGGCGACATCTACGCCGGTTGCGCTGCTGAACAAGGATCTCGCAGCCAAGCTGTTCGGCAATGAGTCTCCACTTGGTCACATTGTGCACAAAGACAGGTTCTCAATATTCAAGGGCGATTATCAAATCATCGGAGTAGTGAGTAACGCCAAGTATGCAAGCCTCACGCAACCGGCTCCTACCCTCTACATGTCATACAAGCAAGCTCCCGATGTCCTTTTGCGCTGGTCGCATTTTGTCAAGCGCACATGGGCGAATCCTCACAGGGTGATTGCCGATGTACGGCGGGCTGTCGCACAAATTGACCAGCGACTGCCAATCTATGGGTTGATCACGCAGACGGAGCAAATCGATCTTTCCCTTCGACAGGAGCGGATGTTTGCCGATCTCGTGAGCCTATTTGGAGTACTTGCGCTGGTGCTCGCGTGCGTGGGCCTGTATGGCGTGATGGCGTACTCAGTTTCGCGGCGCACGCAAGAGATCGGGATTCGTGTCGCTCTAGGTGCTGATCGCGCTGTCGTCAGTGCGATGGTGCTTCGTGAAGGAATGCTGGTCGTGCTGCTCGGAGTGGGTATTGGCATTCCGGCGGCGATTGCGTTGAGCCGGTTCATCCGCAGTTTGCTTTGGAATGTGCAACCGTTCGATCCAACCACTTTGGCCGGTGCGGCGATAGTCATGTGTGCCGTCGCACTCTTTGCCGTTGCCGTTCCGGCGTATCGCGCTACCTGCATCGACCCCATGCAGGCTCTGAAATGTGAGTAAGCATGAGGTCGTTTCCGAAGCTGTCTTTAAGCCGCTACAAGTTCTCCCTTGTTTTGCTCGGTCTGAGTCGATGGGCCGAGCCTCTTTGCGAGCTCGTTCCAGTTAGAGACGATGTAGTCTCGCTCCGGTAATCCAGCTTTTCCGTTTGCCACGAGGAATAGTTTCTGGTTGCTATCGCAGTTCTTGATGTGGTCGCAGAGTTCAAGCGCGGGACTGGCATTTTCGCCCGCATTCACCACGATCAATTCAAATGCTCCTGGTCTGCATCGGCCGCGCGCGTCCTGCATCCTTAGTACGGGATACACCTTGAATCCCAAGTCTTTCAGAAGGGTGTTCTTCTCTTTGCGGCGATAGCGATCTTTGTCTTCATCCACTACTAGCGCTTTGCGCTGATTCATGTTGGCCATCGTGTTCACCTTGTTCTCAAGTTGCATGTGCGTCCTTGTATGACGGGTTCCAGGTACTACTTGATAAATAGAGAGAAGCTGGAGCAGCAGAGCGGGTTGCCGCGAGAAGCTCACAATTTTTGCTGCCCTGAAGGCCAACACGCACTGCTCCTTCAATGGCGAACCGGAGAATAAACGCAAAAGTAGTCGCGGATTTCCTGCTTGGATCAGAACGTGAGACTCTCGCACAAGCA
>DATLKS010000131.1:0-2882 GCA_035538255.1 Terriglobales bacterium | reverse complement strand
TGCGTGCCAGCGCGTGGCTGATTACGACAATTCGTGTCGGCTCCTTCTCACGCGGTAGTCTTCCAGCCACCAGGGGAACTTTGAGCACGTCGAAGTACTTCGGCGTAACGAAACGCCATTGGACATCGCCTGTGAATTTGTATTTCTCGGCCGGCGCGTGTCCGGGAATGTTGAAGACCATGTCCATTCGTCCCCAGAACGGCAAAGCGCTGGCCAGAGCAGCGGATTCCACTCCGGGAATGCGCTCGAGGGCGTCAGTTAGTTTGTGGCCAAGCGCGGCCGCATCTGCGGATTTCAGGCTCGCGTCGAGCGAGATCTCCATAGTCAGCAGGTTGTGCCGATCAAAACCTGGATCGACACTGTGCATCGCGACGAAGCTGCGGATCAGCAGCACCGCCGCACACAAGAGCACAACCGCGAGCGTCACCTCGCCCGCCACCAGCAGGCTGCGCATGCGACTGTGCTTCAGCCCGACGCTGACCTGGCTACTTGTTTCTTTTAGCGCCGAAACCAAATCGGGACGCGAGAGCTGGAGAGCAGGAAAAAGCCCGAAGAAAATTCCGGTGAGGATTGCCAGCGCGAACGTGAAGCTCGCGACAGCTGGATCGAGCGCCGGACTGGCGGTCAACTCCTGAATGCGTGGCAGATCCCCAGGCGCGAGCGCTAGGAGGCCGTGCACTCCCCAGGATCCAACGGCGAGGCCCAAAAGTCCTCCAGCAAATGCCAACAGTAGACTCTCGGTGAGAAGTTGCCTCGCAATACGTGACCCACTGGCCCCGATGGCGGAGCGGATCGCGACTTCCCGCTGTCGGCCGACGGCGCGCGCCAGCAGGAGGCTTGCCACGTTGGCGCACGCGATCAGCAGTACGAGCGCAACGGCGCCGAACAAAATGAGCAGGGCCGGACGAACATTGCCCGTCATCTCGCGCCGCAGATAGCTCACCTGATACTGGTGTTCACGGTCGAAATGCTTCGGATCAGCCTGTGCATATCTCTTGCTGAGCACACGAATCATCGAATTCGCCTGCTCGATACTCATGCCGCGTGGCAGGCGTGCGACAACGGAGAGAAGGGACGCCGCATTGGTGCTAGTGGCATCAGCCTGTAGCGGTACCCATATATCCGCAGGAGGTTCTGGCTTGAACGTAGGCGAAAGAACTCCAACTACTGTGCAAGACGAACCTCCGAGGTTCACCGTCCTTCCCACAATGGATTGGTCGCCGCCGAAGCGGTCCCGCCAATGTCCATAGCTCATGAGCAGTACTACGGGGCCGCCAGGCTGGCCATCAACGGCGGTGAAGGTTCGTCCCAACATGGGAGTAGCTCCGAACAGATGAAAGTAATTCTTCGAAGCTTTGATCACAGTCGCGAGTTCCGGACGATCGCCGCCAATCAGATTGATGTTGGTCGCAGGCAGAAATGCCGAGAGGTCTTCGAAGCCCGGATTATGTTGTTCCCAAAAAGCGAACATTGGCTCAGAGACACTCGTTGTCCTGCGGCCAATCTTCACAATTCGTTCTGAATCGGGATACGGTAGGGAGCGCAGCAGCAGACTGTTAATGACGGTAAAAATCGCAGTATTAGCGCCAATTCCGAGCGCAAGCGTCGCTACTACGGCCAGTGTGAATCCTGGAGCCTTCAGCAGCGTCCGCAAGCCGTAGCGCACGTCCACGACCAGGTTGTCCCACCAGAGAGAACGAACGTCGAACATCGATCCCGAGGAAGCTCGCATGCGTTCTCCTGCCCAATACAGAACTAGACCTGCGAAGATGCTGGCGGCAAGTGCAAGGACTGGGACTCGCTGGCAGAAAAGGCAAGAGAGATGATGAGGGCCGGCAGGGTTCAAGCGCGAAGCTTATCGACGACCTTGCGAATCTTCGCTACAGGTCCCGAGCGGAATCTGGACTCTACCAGCGCCCACTGCGGCAACTCCACGATTAGCTCAAATTCCTTCATCGAGACTGCATGGGTGGAGTCCATCTTTTTTCCAGCGCGCAGAGTCGCGAGTGCATCCTGGATGGCATGCGTCACCCGAAAGAGCACTGTGGTGGGATAGAGCGCCATGGTGAAGCCGAGGTCTTCGAGTTGCTTTGGACTCATCCACGGAGACTTGCCTCCACCTTCAAAGACGTTCACTACTTTGTGAACTCCTTTGAATTCTTTTGCGATCCGCTTCAAATCTTTCTCGCTGTGCTCGGCTTCGATGTAGATAGCATCTGCGCCGGTTCGCAGGTAAAGCTCGCATCTACGCATGGCATCGTCGAGTCCGTTTGGCTCGGCGGCATCGGTCCGCGCAATTAGGAACATAGCGTCCGTCGTCGATCGCGCTGCCGCTGCGGCGCGCAACTTCTCTGCCATTTCGTCCGGAGGAATCACTTCCTTTCCGGGCATGTGCCCACAACGTTTCGGCGGCCGCTGATCTTCAATAAAGATGGCGGCGACTCCCATTCCCTCGTAGACGTTTACCGTGTGCGTCACATTCTTCACGTCACCGTAACCGTCGTCGCAATCCACCAGGACAGGCAAGCCGGAAGCGGCGATAATGTCGCGCACTGCCTCGGATTTTTCGCCGAAACGGACCAGGTCGATATCGGGTACTCCGAAGCGAGCGCCTTCCAAAGCGAATCCGCCAACTTGATAAGCCGCGAATCCCGCCCGCTCTATAAGTTTCGCGCTGAGCGCGTCATGGGCCGCTGGGAGTTGCAGAACCTTGTGGCGGTCGAGAAGCGATCTCCAGCTCTGATGTATGACTTTGGTCCGGGGCATAGAAAATCCAGAGTGATGCCCTATGTGGGATGCAGAGAGGAATGCATCCGGGGCTGCTGGATAGAGCCTTGTAAATCCCACGTAAAGAGCGGCCAATAAGCGTGTAAAGCGCCGCA
>DATLKS010000130.1:0-1700 GCA_035538255.1 Terriglobales bacterium | reverse complement strand
CTATGCAATTCCGCTCGCGTCGGTTGTGGAGGTTGCTCGAGCATCGGCCTCTGAGGTTCATCGTGTTGATCAGCACGAAGTGATGCAACTGCGAGAACAGGTGCTCACGCTGGTGCGCATGGGACAGCTCGTAAAGCATGGTCCCGTCGCGTTGAACAAGAAGATTTTTGTTGTAGTTGTCGCCCTCGGCGATCGCAAATTTGGCCTGATTGTCGATCGCCTGGTTGGCGAAGAAGAGCTGGTAATCAAAGCCCTGGACGACGACCTCTCCGCTACCGAACTGGTAAGCGGCGCGTCGATTCTGGGCGACGGCAGCGTAGTTCTCATTTTGAACCTTTCCGCAGTAGTAACGCGGCTGGGAAAAATTCCGCTGCAAATGGAGGCAGTCACTGCGTGAGTGACTCCCCCAAGGTCCGAGTATTGGTAATCGACGATTCGGCTCTGATGCGCAAGCTGATCCCCCGAATCCTTGCGCGTGATCCGGAGATTGAGGTTGTAGGAACGGCGATGGATGGCAATTTCGGATTGAAAAAAATCGAAGAGCTGAAGCCCAACGTGGTCACGCTCGATCTCGAAATGCCGCGCATGGATGGCATGGAGACGCTGCGCGAGATCATGCGCACCTTCCGTCTGCCTGTGGTGGTCGTGAGCGCTCATTCGGTGAACGGCGCTGCCGCGACCTTTAAAGCTCTGTCCCTGGGAGCTTTCGACTTTGTTCCCAAACCTTTTGACGCTTCGCAGGCCCGGATGGAAGGCGTCGCCGAGGCATTGGTGGAGAAGGTCAAGGTGGCCGCTCGCTATGGAGCTCAGAAATCGCGGGCTGCTTTGCCCGAAAGTTTCAAGGCCGAGAAGCCGGCAAAGCGTCCGCAGCAACCGCCGACAAAAGTAGTCGCAATCGGAATCTCGACCGGGGGACCCAATGCGCTGCAGCACCTGCTGTCGCAACTTCCGGGCGACTTTACCGGCGCCATTTTAGTCGTGCAGCACATGCCGGAGGGCTTTACCGAAATGTTTGCGCGGCGCTTGAACGAATGCTGCGCGATTGACGTGAAGGAAGCGCGTTCCGGAGATGTGCTGCTCGCAGGCCGCGCATTGATCTGTCCGGGAAACCGGCACCTTCGCGTCAAACGCATGCCCCTCGGCGATGTTGTCGTGCTTGCCGACGATGACAAAGTGAACGGACATCGGCCTTCTGTGGATGTTCTATTTCGGTCGGTGGCGCAGGAATTCGGCAGGCATTCGATTGGCCTGTTGATGACGGGAATGGGTGAAGACGGAGCCGATGGCCTGGGAGCTGTCAAGGCAGCCGGCGGCCTGACCGTCGCGCAAGACGAGCATTCGTGCGTTGTGTTTGGAATGCCCAAAGCGGGAATAGATCGCGGACATGTCATGCGTGTGGTCCCGCTGGATGCGATTCCAAGTCTATTGATCCGGCACTGTGTTCGTGGCACAGCAAAAGGATCGAAGTCGGTTGCAGGAGTGAACGCATAAGTGGCTGGATTGGCTCCGGCCAAAGCTACACGAATAAGGCAGTAAGGAGAATCACCATGGAGCAATTTGCGGCTCTAGTCCGAAAAAAAGACAACAAGCCCGTCCGCTACTTGATCGTGGATGACTCGATCTTTGCTCGCAAAAACCTCGCCAAGATGCTCGAGTCGTTTGGTGGCGAGGTTGCCGGCGAGGCTGGCGACGGCTGTACA
>DATLKS010000129.1:0-2380 GCA_035538255.1 Terriglobales bacterium | reverse complement strand
AAATCTGCCCGTCCCGACCATTCTTCATTTTTCGCACGCTGGAAGATCAAATCAAACGGCTTTCTGTATGTAGGCGTTAGGTTTACGCCGTCGGTCGCGCAGTTCAAAAGCACCGATTTCAGCAGTTGGCCGCGTTCCGCGTGATCTCGCGTAAAGTACAGAGAATAAGCACGATTCGCGAGTTCTAAAGTGCGCTGCGCCGTAAGCACGTTTTCGGCTGTGATCGGCGTTTCGAGCAGGTGCAGTGTCGCTTCAAGCTCAATCTCCTGTTCACGCCAGTCGCGGATCTTCCGCGTCCACATCTGTTCGTCGAGCTTGCCGTCCAGCTTGTCCTCGTAAGCTTGATCCATACGAGTGCGCAATGCCGAGAGTCGCTGTTGCGCGCTTGTGATCTGAGCCGCGCGTTGGTCTTCCGCGCGAGCTTGGTCTTCACTCATCGACTCTACGATCGCGGTGACCACATGCTCTGGAACATAAAGGTTTTTCAGAATGCTTCCGAGTTGCTCAGACACTCGTGATTCAGGCATGTAGGGCAGATCGCAGCGGCCACGCCCGTAGGAGCAGCGATAGTAGATGTATTTCCCTTTATGCAACTCGGTCGTGATGGTGCATCCGTCATGTGCGCACGAGAGTAGTCCGGCAAATGCAAAATCGTGCTTGCAACGCTTTCCTTTGTTGCGGCTTGCAAAAACGTTCTGCACGCGCTGGAACAACACCGCATCTATGATCGGCTGATGAATGCCTTTGTATTCGATTCCCTGCCAGCAGAAGAAGCCCAGGTAGAAGCGGTTCTTCAATATGGTTTCCAGATACGAGCGATTGATGAGAAAACCGGTTTCTGACCGCACTGCCTGGCGGAGTGAGGTGAGCGAGTGCGTACCGGACGCGTACAGCTCGAAAATGCGTTTCACCGCGGGCGCTTTTTTCGGATCAACTCTGATGCTCCGCGTGAGTCGGTCGTTGCGATATCCGAACGGTGCGTGACCGGGATAGATGCCCTGCTCGGCCTTCTCGCGCATTCCTTTTTTCACTTCTTCGCGCAGGTTCTCCGAGTAGAACTTCGCTACCGCCACATGAACGTCATGCGTGAAGCGAACCTGCGAACGCGAATCTTTCCCGATTACGGTGTTCTCTTTTACTAGATGGACCTCAATATCGCGCTCCTGCTCAAGTTGCTCGACTCGAAGCGCATCGGTGCGGTTCCGGTACAGCCGGTCAGTCTTCTCCACCAAAATCATGCGGCACTGCTCATCGGTTTCAAGGAACCGGAGCGTGTTGCCGAACTCGCGCCGCCCTGGGTTCTTGGCGGATTCAACATCAACGAACTCCCGAACCACTTTCAATCCGCGCTGGCGCGCGTACTCGTGCAACAGCTTCAGTTGTGCGGGGATCGAATATCCTTCGCGCTCCTGTTCCCGACTGGAAACTCGAGCGTAAATCACTGCGCTGTTCATACGGTTCTCTTTCTCCGGGTCGTCTGGCGCACGCGTTTTTCTTTCCGCCACCGCGCATCGGCGGCGAGCTTGGCGATTTCTGATCGCCGCTCCGGCGGGATTACTTCCAATCGCTTCTTACCGCCGATGCTGCCTTGGTGACGGAACATCTCCCTGATTTTATCCGGCAGTTTCATCAGATAATCCGCAGGATATGCTTAGGGGGATAGAAGATCAACAGTTGGAGATTCAGCCCGATGAGGTCTGTCCTCGATAGGGGCCACCGTCTCCACGCATCCCTTGGATCTATCTCCGGACCCCTGCTTAATTGTTGTATACGCGTGCTGGAGAGCGTTGAAGAGAGCCGTTGAGCCCCACCAGCATTCTTCTGTGGCAAGCGCGTGTATACAGCTTTTGCAGAAGAGCACGACAGGTGAGCATCGTTGAATCCGTGGACTAACGCCAACAGTTGAGACAATCAAGGCCAGCGAATAGTCCGCTGGTAATGAGCAGCAACTACATGATTTTGCCATTGCGATTTGCCTCGAAATCCCATTGATCGAGTGTTTTGAAGAAGCCGATCAGCGCCGACAGCGCGACATCATCCAGCTCATCGGTTTCGGCAGTTACGAATTGTTCCGCGCCCATGGGCGCGGGGTTAACGAGTGAGCGATCACCGCCGAGATCGGCGGTCGTTTGCAGTCTTGGCCTGCTCGCCACGAGTCCACTCCACGATTGATTTCGGTTGTGGATTGGCAGCAATGGAGCAACGCAAAGGTTGGCAAGGGTGAATGGGTAAAGGGGAATGGGCCAAGGGAAAGGAGTCCGCCCTGTGGCTTTCCCGTTTTGAGTCTTGGTCGCGCGGTGGCGGGATTGGCAGCCCGCCACTGCGCTTAGGGTTCGTGTCTTTGTGTCTCTGTGTTGTAGGCGGGCAGCCGCCCGGCTTT
>DATLKS010000128.1:0-4377 GCA_035538255.1 Terriglobales bacterium | reverse complement strand
CAACAGTTCCTGGGTAGGCGACTCCTCCTATCCCGGAGGTATCTCCAATTCAAGATGGGAAAACATGTACGGCGGCGACGGCTTCTGGATGTGGGAGGATCCGTCAGACCACGACTACATCTACGCCGAGGCGCAAGGCGGGGAGATCGGTCGCGTGAACCGCTGGACGCACGAAACACGAGCCATCAAACCCTATCCGCAGTACGGCGAGAAGAAGCTGCGCTTTAACTGGAACACTCCCATTCAAGTGAGTCCGAACGACAAGAACACCCTCTATCTGGGAGCGCAGTTCCTGTATCGCTCTCGCGACCACGGACAATCGTGGGAGCGCATCTCCCCCGATCTGAGCACAAACGATCCGGAAAAACAGAAGCAGGAGGAATCGGGCGGCATCACGGTCGACAATTCTGCGGCGGAGATGAATACGACCGTTTACACCATCTCCGAATCTCCCAAAAACGGACAACTCATCTGGGTTGGCACCGACGACGGAAATATCCAAATCACCCGCGATAGCGGCAAGAGCTGGACAAACGTGATCGGCAATGTGCCTGAGGCGGGTAAGGGATCATGGATCGCATGGGTTGAAGCCAGCCACTTCGATGAAGGCACAGCATATGTCGCCGTAGATCGCCACATGTACGGCGACATGACGGCGCACGTGTTCAAGACCACCGACTACGGAAAGACATGGAAGTCGATCGTTGCGAATGACAGTGGGGTCCGCGGCTGGGCTCACGTGATGAAAGAAGACACCGTCAGCCCGAACCTGCTCTTTCTCGGCACTGAATTCGGACTCTTCATAAGCAACGACGGCGGCGAGCGTTGGGCACAGTACAAAGGCAGCAACTTCCCTGCTGTTGCGGTGGACGATTTGGTAATTCATCCGCGCACTTCCGATTTGGTGCTTGCCACCCACGGCCGGGGCATCTGGATCATCGACGACATCTCGCCTCTACGATCGCTCACTCCAGAAATCATGCAGGAAGATGCCGGCTTTCTCCCGATCCCTCCGGGTGTCCAGTGGATGGAGACTCAAGGAGGATGGCCGGAGGGCGCCAATTCCTTCCATGGACAGAATCGTCCCGAAGAGGCAACGATCCCATACTATCAACGCACGCGGCACATCTTCGGCGATCTGAAGATCGACGTCTTCGATTCCCAGGGAAAGCTCGTCGATACGATTGCCACGAGTAAGCATCGCGGCGTCAATCGGGCAACGTGGTCGATGCACATGAAAGCGCCTAAGGTCCCGCCTGCCGCCAGCGCATCGTTTGGAGCAGCGTTCGGTCCGCGGGTGGTGCGGGGCACTTACACCGTCAAGATGACGAAGGGCGATAAGAACTACACCTCGAAGATCGATGTCGTCCTCGATCCGCGAGCGAAGTACACAATAGCAGATCGCAAGGCGCAGTTTGATCTCGCGACGAAACTCGCCGGAATGCTGAACCACATGAGCTGGGCCGTGGACTCGATCATCAATGTACGCGACACTGCGAACCGCGACGCAAGTCAACTAAAAGCTGGAGATCCTCTGAAGCAGAAGCTGACGAAGCTGGCAACGGATGCCGACGCCGTTCGCAGCAAAATCGTCGCCACGAAAGAAGGGGGCGCCATCACCGGCGAAGAGCGACTGCGTGAATTTCTCGCCGGACTTTATAGCGACGTAAACGGCTATGAAGGCAAACCAACGGATTCACAAGTTGCTCGTACGGACGTCCTGGGGCGTGAATTGGAAGACGTGATCAAAGAATTCCAGAACTTGGTTACACCGCAGCTCGCTATGAACAAGCAATTGATTTCGAAGAAACTGCAACCGATCCAATTGATCTCCGAACAAGAATGGCAGAAGGCGCAGAACGCGACTGAAGGCGGCGGGTCCGCTGCAGGTCCGGGAACGATGCGGATGCGGGAGATGGACTGAGAAGAAATCGGGTCATCGGGCGATCGGGTGATTTAACTGCTCGTGATTAGCTCAATTTAGTGCGAAGACATGGATACGGAGAAGTCGAACCAAACGAACACGAAGATTCGCATCATCGAAGACGACGAAGCTACCGGCGAGACCGCTGCCGCATATGATTTCTGGCGTGCCGGCTCGGGACGGCAGCAGCTTCCCGGCATCATCAAATGCTTTGGCGCTCGGCCGGATTTTCTTCGGCAGGTGGTTGAGTTCTCCAATACCTTGCACTTTTCTGAAGGCCATCTGTCACGCCGGCACAAGGAGATGCTGGCAAGCTATGTTTCATATCTGAACCGGTGTCCATATTGAGTGGACAGCCATGCTTACTTCCTGCGTGTTCAGGGAGCATCGGACGAGACCGTCGCAGCGATCGTTTCGGGAACGCTCGATAAGGCCGATCTTTCCGCGGCAGAGCGTGCCCTACTCGACTATGCGGAGTTGATCACCAACTCTGCCGCCAGCTCGACAGCAGAAGATATCCAGAAGCTGAGAGGTGTCGGCTGGACTGAAGAACAGATCTCAGAAGCCGTTTACGTGATCGCCATCTTTGCGTTTTTCAATCGCGTGGCTGACGCCTTTGGAGTACCGCCCCAGAACTATCTCTTGACTGGAAAGCTGACGCCGTAGCGTCCTACTGCGCTTGCCACGGGCAGCATCTGTCGTCTAGTTTAGTGCGCATGCGGTTCTGCCTTGCCCGGGTGTCGCTCACGGGATGCCGCACATGGCTCCTCGCTGTTTTTGTCACATCATTGTTTCCGCACTGCGCCGCCCAGTTGATGCCAAACAGCCCCGGTCAGCAAGGTTCCAGCGCGCATGTGCTCACAGGTACGGTGGTGAATTCTTCGACCGGCCAGCCTATCCCCTATGCTTTGGTCCAGGTAGATCTGAATGCTAAACTCACCGACCAAAACGGGAATTTTCGTTTTGAAAATCTGTTGTCTAACCCGATAACGATTCAGGCACACAAACCCGGCTTCTTCGGACAAAACGAGATAGGCGAAAGTCGAGCGCCCACTATGGTCACGTTATCTGATCATCCCACCGCGGTGACTGTACCACTTGTTCCCGAAGCGGTAATCACAGGACATGTTGAGAATCCTGAAGGAGAGCCGCTCGGCGGTCTTCCCGTGCGCCTGCGCTTCAGCCAGATCATGAATGGCCGCAGAATCTTGCAGCAGTTTGGCAATCGGAGTACCGATGAAGACGGCAACTTCCGCATTGCGGATCTGCGTCCTGGCGCGTATTACGTGGAAGTCGGGCCAAATTGGCGCGCGCGTGCAGTGGGCGAGGAGCAGGCGTCGGGCGGAAAGTTCGAAGTAGTTCCCGCGGAATATTATCCCGGCGTCCGCGAGATCAGCGCCGCAACTGCTCTGCGGCTGGCTCCGGGACAGCATGCATCGCTTGAATTCGCCATGAAGCGGGTGCCTGCTTACCGCGTGTCGGGCGGGGTATCTGGAACAACGGCGAACGGCGGGCTCTACTTTGCCGACCTTGACGGCGACCACCTGAACGTGGGCATTCGTTTCGATCGCCAGACCGGAAGATTTCAAGCGTTTCCCGTACCTGCCGGATCTTATCGTCTGCGCTTTAATGGCACCGATGCCGATGGCCTGCAACTCTTCGCTGATGTCCCAATTCAGGTAACTGGGAATATTCCGGAACTGCATATTCCTGTCGGGCGAACTATCACTTTGCCGGTGGAGTATGAAACTGACTTCACGAAGCAGGATTCCAGCCAGTCGATGCCGCGCAGCTTTGTCTATAGCGGCCCGCCGGGTGCCGACGTAAATGCCATTCGGCAGCAAATCTTCTATGGTCAGCTTCGCCTGACTTCGCGAACGCCTCCCTATCAGCAATTTGGTGCGATGCGGGAGAAGCCGGATGGGCCGACTGTCATCCGCGGCGTCGAACCGGGTACTTACGACGTGGAGGTGGACACCAACGCGGGTGCCTATGTTGCTTCGGTCACTTGCGGCGGAATGAACCTTTTGACTGAACCTCTGGTAATCGCCGAGGGCGCGGATCCACAGCCGATTCGTGTCGTCCTGCGCGACGACGGAGCTTCCCTAAATGGAACGGTGCAGGCTCCGGATGGAAGCCAGCCGGGTTTGGTTCTAATGGTTGCTGACGGAAGCCAAAGTCCTCCGCGGCAGCTTTGGGTGGATGGCTCCGGCAAGTTTCAGGCTCAAGGCGTGGCGCCCGGGAGCTACGAGATCCTGGCCTTCGACCGTACGGATGGTGTGGAATACCGCAATCGGGAGGTACTTGGCGCCTACTTGTCGCATGCCGCGCACGTGACGTTAAGCGCCGAACAACAGGCCAAAGTAAATGTCGATCTGATTCGCATGTCGCAATGAGAGCAAGATTCGTACTTTCGTCCTGGATGCTCCTGCTCGCGTTCACAGCGGCAGCAC